>CANFZL010000101.1 GCA_947451205.1 Comamonadaceae bacterium | reverse complement strand
CCGCCATGTCCAAGCCAGCTGATCATTCCAACCACGATGCACACGCCCACGATGTGCCTGCTGTCGAGGAAGATGTCATCGATTCAATTGTCCCGATGATGCCAATCGTGTTGCCTCTTGCCGGCGCAGTCTTGATGTTTTTGCTGGCTTTCATCGCCGTTTCGATGGCCTGAAGCGGCCTTCCTTTTGTCGCTCAGGGGCTTGCCGCCTCGGCTCGCATCGTCACCCGGCCAGCCCTTGTGCTGGCCTTTTTCATGTCCAAATGAACCGTTCATCAGCATATATCCATGCTGGTTTTGCATATCTTTCCGCCGTAACCGTCCGGTAACTGGCTTCAGAAGTTCATAGAATGAGCCTTCGCATTGCCACAGATCGTTGCGCGAGAATGACTTTCACTGTCGCGCAACATTTGCTTTTCAGCGTTATGTCGCCAGTCATTGCAACCGCTTGGGTACACCCCGACTGTTTGCGGGGGCTGCCGACATCACGTTTTACAACCTTGGAGCTTTTCGATGAACCATCCTGAAATGCAAGGGCTTGCCCTGAATGCCCCCGTTTATGTCAAGAACGCAAAATTGATCGCTTGGGTGGCCGACATGGCTGCTCTGTGCAAGCCTGATGCCATTGTTTGGTGTGACGGGAGCGACGCCGAATACCAGCGCCTGTGCCAAAAACTGGTCGATGCTGGCACCTTCCAAAAACTCAATCCCGTCACTCGACCGAACAGCTTTTTGGCGCTGAGCGACCCCAGCGACGTTGCCCGCGTGGAAGACCGTACCTTCATTTGCTCAGCAGAAAAAGAAGAAGCCGGCCCAACCAACAACTGGATAGCCCCGGCAGAAATGCGCGCCACGCTTCAGCCCCTGTTTGACGGCTGTATGAAAGGCCGCACGATGTATGTGGTGCCTTTTTCAATGGGTCCTTTGGGCTCGCCAATTGCCCACATTGGCATTGAACTTTCGGACAGCGCTTACGTTGCCGTGAACATGAAGCTCATGACCCGCATGGGTCGTGCTGTGTATGACGTGTTGGGGGCCGATGGCGAGTTTGTGCCTTGCGTGCACACGGTCGGTGCACCGCTTTCGGCTGGCGAAAAAGATGTGAAATGGCCTTGCAACAAAACCAAGTACATCGTGCATTACCCAGAAACCCGCGAAATTTGGTCTTACGGTTCAGGCTACGGTGGCAATGCACTGCTTGGTAAAAAGTGTTTTGCGCTGCGCATCGCCTCGAACATGGGGCGCGAAGAAGGCTGGTTGGCCGAGCACATGCTGATTTTGGGTGTGACCACGCCAAAGGGCAAAAAATACCACGTGGCAGCGGCTTTTCCAAGCGCTTGCGGCAAGACTAACTTCTCGATGCTGGTGCCACCCGCCGGTTTTGACGGCTGGAAAGTCACCACCATTGGCGACGACATCGCTTGGATCAAGCCTTCGGCCGACGGCCAGTTGCGCGCTATTAATCCGGAAGCCGGCTACTTTGGCGTGGCCCCGGGCACCAATATGCTGACCAACCCAAACTGCATGTTGAGCGTGCGCAGCGACACCATCTTCACCAATGTCGCTCTGACCGACGACGGCGATGTCTGGTGGGAAGGCATGGAGCAAGACGCGCCCGGTAAGGCACTGCCGAAGCACCTGATCGACTGGCAAGGCAAGGACTGGTCGCCTGAGATCGCCCGTGCAACAGGCGCCAAAGCCGCTCACCCCAACTCGCGTTTCACGGTGGCGGCTACCAACAACCCGGCACTCGACAGCGCTTGGGACGATCCTAAAGGTGTGCCGATTGACGCCTTCATCTTCGGCGGTCGCCGTTCGACCACCGTTCCGCTGGTGTCCGAAGCCCGCAGCTGGGTCGAGGGCGTCTATATGGCTGCCACCATGGGCTCGGAAACCACTGCGGCCATCGTTGGCCAAGTCGGTGTGGTGCGGCGCGATCCGTTCGCCATGCTGCCATTCATCGGCTACAACATGAGCGATTATTTCCAGCATTGGCTGAACATCGGCGAGCAACTTGCCGCCAAGGGAGCCAAGCTGCCCAAAATCTACACGGCCAACTGGTTTCGCAAAGGCGCGGACGGCAAGTTCGTCTGGCCCGGCTATGGCGAAAACATGCGTGTTTTGAAGTGGATGATCGAGCGCATTGAAGGCACAGCCAAAGGCCAAGACCACACCACTGGCGTCAGCCCAGGCTATACCGACCTGACATGGGACGGCCTTGATTTCAGCGCTGAGCAGTTCAACGCCGTCATCAGCACCGACAAAGCTGCTTTGCTCAAAGAGCTTGAGCTGCACACGGAGCTGTTCACGCAATTGGCGCATCACTTGCCGAGGGTATTGGTCGAGACCAAAGCCGCCATTGAGAAGCAACTGGCCGCCTGATCCTGCCTAGCGCATACAAAAAAAGCCACCTTTTCATGAAAGGTGGCTTTTTTGTTTCTATGCCAAACTGATTTGGCGTCGCTACCGATCAGCTGTTGTGGCGCTGATAAGCCCGCAGTTCTGCACCGCCCAGACGGATGGCACGTGCTGACAGGCCGTTTTCGACCACCGCGCTGTCGCCGGACAAAGCGGCCACTTCGGCCAACGACTGTTGCCGGGTAATCGCGGAATGCAGATCGGCCATGACGCGGTTATCGGTCTTGGCGATGAGCCACAGGCGTTCATCGGCGCGGGCTTTCGCTTGGCCCCGGGCCCAGCTGTCGAGCCCAGCTTTAGAACGCGTCACGACATTGCGTACGGTTCCCGAGTAAAAAGCCAGTCCAGCGAATGCCAAGGCCCACAATGCCATCCACATCACCAGTAAGTTGCCTTCAACCACGCTGTCCATGACCTCGTAGGCCACGACCAGCACTGCAGCCGCCATGGCCGTCAACAGCAAAGCGGCCAAACCGCTGATGGATGACCAGCGGTGACGCAATAGCAAAGCGCCTTGAATGGCGGACTCTACGCGCTGAACGCCAGGATGCTCGGTGGGGTATTGGGTATGGATAAAAGTGCTCATGATGATTCCCTTGGTTAGGGCCGTAAACCTTCGAGGGTCTGCTTGCTCACGACGGCCACGTTGAACAAGGCCTTGATGATAGGGTTAATACTGATGCGACTCAACTTTATCCTTATGATGTCACTCATTCACAAAGGTTATAGTTCTAAGCTTACTTGGAGATTTCCAGCATGAGCCCCCCTAATTTCCGTACCCTCGACCTCAATTTGCTACGCGTCTTCGACGAGGTCATGGCGGAACGCAGCCTAACCCGTGCCGCCCGCAACCTCTCCTTAACGCAACCGGCGGTGAGCAATGCGCTCCGGCGCTTGCGCGAGACCTTGGACGATGACTTGGTACAACGCAGTGGTCAGGGCATGGCGCCCACGCCACGTGCGCGAGCCATCTGGCCGGCTGTCCGAGAAGCTCTTCAGCAACTTCAATCTTCTTTGATGCCCAGTGAATTTGTGCCGGCAGAGGCCAATACCAGTTTTGTGCTGGCCATGGCGGACGCCACCGCTGCTGAGTTGATTCCCGGCCTCACGGATATTCTTGAGCAAGAGGCGCCACGCGTGTCGCTGCGGGTGGTCCCACTGACGACCCGCGACCCGCGCCGCCTGCTCGACGAAGAAAGCTGCGACTTAGCCGTTGGCTACTTTCCCTCCGTCCTCGCTGATTTGACCGCAGGCGCTCAGAGCGGCGAGCCACAACCTTTCTCGCACTTGCGGCTGTACGACGGCGAGTACGTCTGCGTTATGCGGCGAGACCATCCCTTGGCGCGCAGTCCGTTGACGTTGGACCAATTTTGCGCAGCCCGCCACATGCTGGTGAGCTTTTCCGGTCGACCTTACGGTTTTATTGACGAATCGCTTGCATCTTTAGGGCGCGAGCGTCGTGTGGTGCTCACGGTGAATCAGTTTTTCACCGCCGGACTCGTTGTGGCCAACTCCAACTTGTTGACGGTCTTGCCGCGCCATTTTGTACGCGTCACCGGTATTGCCGAGCAACTGACCTTGCAAGCCTTACCCTTCGATGTTTCTCCAGTGCACGTCGATGCCGTGTGGCACCGGCGCAGCCAGCAACGTAGCAGCCATGTTTGGTTGCGACAAGCGGTGGTGCGGGCGGGTCAGAAGAGTTTTTCGGTTTGACCGCGACAATTCATCCGTGAACATTCAACTTCTGTCAGATCTGCACCTTGAGTCAAACCCACACTTTGTAGCCCAGCCACTGCCGGGCGCGGATGTGCTGGTGTTGGCGGGAGACATCGGCTCCTACCAGCCAGAGTCAGCGCTGACCCGATTGGGCGTTGAAGACTTTGGCTTGGCACGCTTTTCACCCCGTCCAGTGAATGAAGGTGGTGCCGGCTGGCCAACCCCTGTGTTGTTCATACCTGGTAACCACGAATATGACGGGCAAGAGTTTGAAGAAGCGACGCGCCGGTTGCGTGCCGCCTGTGAGCGCTGGGGGATTATTTGGCTTGAGCAACACAGCGTGGTGCTGCACGGCGTGCGCTTCGTCGGTTGCACGCTGTGGACGGACTTTGATGCGCTGAACGGTGACTCACTGAGCGCATTGCTGTCGGGTCGCGACAAGGCTTTTCGGGCTGCGAACTACTATCTTCGAAAAAATCACTCACTGCGTGACGGCGTGCCGATGCTCGCACCGGAGATTCGCGCGCTGGGCTTGCAAAGCCAAGCTTGGCTGCGTTCGGCACTGGCACAGCCTTTTGAGGGATCGACTGTAGTGGTCACTCACTTCGCTCCAAGTCTAATGAGTTCAGATCCACGCTACGGCCTGACGCCGGGGACTGCCGGCTTTTGCAATACCCTTGATGAGCTGCTGCCGGCCGCACAACTGTGGCTGCATGGCCATCTGCACTGCCCACAAGACTACCTGAGCCAAGGCTGTCATGTGGTCGCGAACCCGCTGGGTTATGCGCACAAGGGTGAGCAAAAAAGCTTTCGACCAGAGCTGCTAATTCGCGTTTGACGGCGTCTTGCAGCGCGAACATCCAGACCAGCGCGCAAGCTCATCAGTGGGAAAGCGCCTGAAGCCAGGCCAACAAATACCAACAAGTCAAAACAAAGACCACTGAGTTCATATTGTTACTTGCATGACTTATATTGAGTTTGCACCCCCTGTTTGGTGCTTACTTTTAACCCAATGGAGTCACCCATGAAAAAATCCCTCATCGCCTTGGCACTGAGCGCCAGCGCCGTCTTTTCAGCCCAAGCTGCTGACATCGTTGACACCGCGGTCAGCGCAGGCAACTTCAAAACCCTGGTGACTGCCTTGACGGCCGCCGGCTTGGTCGACACCCTCAAAGGTCCAGGCCCGTTCACGGTGTTTGCACCCACAGATGCGGCTTTTGCCAAGATCCCCAAAACCGACCTGGATGCGCTGCTGAAAGACAAAGCCGCCCTGACCAAAGTGTTGACCTACCACGTGGTGCCAGGCCGAGTGATGGCCAAAGACATCAAGGCCGGGAGTGTCAAGACCGTGCAAGGCGGCAGCGTGACGCTGGCCACCATGGGTGGCGTGACGGTGAACGGCGCCAAGGTCGTGGCGGCAGATGTGGCGGCCGACAACGGCGTGATCCACGCGGTTGACACAGTCATCATGCCTAAGTAAGGTGCGTTGGCGGGGCCTTCGGGCCCTGCTGATCGAGAGAATGCGCGCCTAAAACATGTATCCGTTTACTTGCGCAAACCTTCAAAGCAGGTGGTCACGACAAAGTCAACGATCTCTTCGTCACTGTATTGGCCGCCTGACTTCATGAATTCAAGCACCGGGTCGCACGCCCGCGAATACACCGTGTACAACACCAAGATGGGGGGCAAAGCCGGGTTCAGGCTGCCTTCGGCTTGTGCGGATTCAATCCAGCCGCCGATATGGTCGCTGACCTGCAGCAAGCCATCCAAATAGGCCCGATTGGCCATCAAGTTCGCCCGCAGGCTGGAGTTTTGGCTCGGCAGGGACGGCATTTCACCGGCCAGTTGCAAGCGCATCATCCAGCGCACCACGGCTTTGAGTTGGTCAATAGGCGGGGCATTAGGTGGCAAGCAGGCCAACATAGTCTTAGCGCGTGCCAACACCCGCACCATGGCGGCGGCGGCCAAATCTTCTTTGCTGGGAAAGTGCTTGTACAAGCTGGCCTTGGCGATGCCAACTTCAGCAGCGACTTGGTCAACCGTCATCAAATCGAAGCCTTTTTCAGCCAACAGCCGGTTCACCGCTTCAACGATAGCGTCCTCTCGGGCTTGCAACATCTGCGCCTTGAAAGACACTTTGATGGGCGCAGCAACGACGCCCGCGCCATTTTGAGAGGATGAATTGAATGTCATGCCGCGATTTTAGTGCGGGAAATATCCGGCCATCTTTTTTCTGGGTGGCTCGCCCAACATGTGGATCAAACGGATATTTTGTGACTTGTTAGTTACGCCCGATCAGGTGTCAGCGTTTCTGCCCCACTTTCTTTCGGGTCGAGCTGCCCCAACGTGAAGCGAAACGTCGCGCCATGTCCTGGTGCTGACTCAGCCCAAATGCGACCGCCATGACGCAAGATAATGCGCTGCACAAAAGCCAGACCAATGCCGGTGCCCTCAAACTCAGACGGCGAATGCAAACGCTGGAACGGGCCAAAAAGTTTTTGAGAATACGCCATGTTGAAACCAGCACCGTTATCCCGCACAAAATAAACAAGGTCACCGTTGGCATCGGTTTCCGAACCAAACTCAATGCGCGACACCGGCTCGCGCGAACTGAATTTCCAAGCGTTTCCCAACAAATTTTCAAACACTTGCCGTAGCAAACGGTTATCCCCAGTGGCGACGAGTCCCGACTCGACGTTCGCCTCCAACACACGGGCTGGCTCGCGCTCACGTAAGCTCGCCAGCACCAAATGTGCCAGTTCGCTGAGGTCGACGTGATCATGCCGCAAAGGAGCCCGTGCCAAACGCGCCAGCGAAAGTAAGGCGTCAATCAATTCGCCCATCTGAACAACCCCAGCACGAACCCGCTTGAGGTAATGCTGCCCTTTTTGGGCCATCGGCTCCGGCAGGGCCTCCACAGTCTGCTCGAGCAGACTGGCAAAACCGTCGACGGCGCTCAAGGGTGAGCGCAAGTCATGCGAGACCGAATAACAAAAAGACTCCAACTCTTCATTGGCCAACTTGAGTTGCGCGGTTCTCTGTTGCACGCGCTCTTCAAGACTGGCGTTCAGGTTGCGTATTTCGAGATCAGCCTGCAGACGCTTTAATTCTGCCGAGGTGCGGGCTGCAAATATCTGCAGCGTTGAGACCATCAAAACGGTTTGTTTGAGCGGTTCGCGAAACATCACGAACAGCATGCCCGCCAGTTCACCTGATGAATTTTCCAACCGATGTCCGACGTAGGCTTCAGGGCTGAGACCAAAAATCGACTTGACCTCGGGGTAGAGGCTGAGCACATTTTGAGGCAGAGTCACGCTGACCGCATCAATCAGTTCTCGGCACGGCGACTGCGCTACGGGATAGTCAAAGCCCTCGACCAGAACACCGTCAACGACACCCGCCACGCGGCGCGCCATCAACGGATCACCGGGAAGCACCCGGGTCACGAAGGCCGCTTGCGCGCCCAGCGCGTCCGACATATTGCGCACCAAGTGCTCAAAAAAATTGCTGCCGCCCTGCACCGACACACCCGCGGCGACCTTGGAAATAGCCGCTTCAAGCTGACTCCGCCACTGACGCGAACGGATGCTGTCTATGCCAAAAGCCAAGTTGTTGGCCAGCTCATGCAGCAACAGTACTTCCTCAGCCCTAGCAGGCAGGGCATCCGCCGAATAAAGCGCCAGCATGCCGAAAGTCTGATCGGCATAGGACAGCGGAATGGTGAGCAAGCTGCGGTAACCACGCTCCAGAGCCTCTTTAGCCCAATGCACACGGTCTGCCAATGACTCAAACTCATAAAAATCCGATACCTTGCGCTGTCGGATGACGTCGCCCACTGGCCCGCCCGTACCGACCGGTTCGTCGGCCCAGCTCAGCTTGATCGTCGACAGGTAGCCGGCTTCATGGCCCGCATACGCCATGGGCTCAATGCTGCGAGCGTCGTCTTCGCGGGCGTAGCCAACCCACGCCATGCGGTAGCCGCCGACGTCGACGGCCAGGCGGCAAATTTCTGCCAGCAACTGACGCTCGTCGTCCATCCGCGTCAAGGCACGATTGCACAAGCTGAGCATTTCCAGCGCCCTGGCCGTGTTGGCGAGTTCCTCGGCAGCACGCTTTTGGAAAGTAATGTCATGCGCAGTCCCCACCACCCGCTCAATCTTTCGATCTTGTCCGATGACGGGATGAGCGTGATCCCGAACCCAGCGAATCTCTCCACTGGGGAGTACGAGCCGATACTCGATTTCAGTGGCGGTGCCGTTGTGGTTTGTCGCAAAGGCTCCCACCACGGCATCGCGGTCTGCAGGATGAACGGCATCTATATAAGACTCGGGATTGGCGTAGAGACTTTCACAGCTGAAGCCCCACAGCCGCTCATACGCTGGGCTGATGTAGAGCATTGCGCCGGTAGCACCATCCAGACTGTAGTAAACATCTTCGGTGTTCTCAGCCAACTCCAGGAAGCGCAACTCTTTGGACAGTCGCGTGATACGGGCATCGTGGGGTTCTTGCTCTTCAGCGGGGGATTTCATGACTCAGTCCAAGGTGACAGCATGCGCCGCGACAACACGCGGCAGCAGCCCGTTAATGATGGACTTGCTCAGCGCCACCATCGTCAAAAGACATATACCAATGGTATACGGATGCGACCGAGGGGGG
>CANFZL010000100.1 GCA_947451205.1 Comamonadaceae bacterium | reverse complement strand
TCCAAAGACGCGTTTGCCGTGATCTGGACCACCACCGCGTGGACCATTCCGGCGAATCAGGCGTTGAACCTGAACCCCGCCCTTGAGTACGCACTGGTTGACACCGAGCGCGGCCTGCTGGTGCTGGCGTCGGTGTTGGTTGAAAAATGCTTGGCTCGCTTTGGCCTCACCGGCACGGTGCTGGCCACCACTCTGGGCGAAAAACTTGCGCTGCTCAACTTTATGCACCCGCTGCACGACGTCGCTGATGAGCAAGGCGTCTACGGCTACCGTCGCTTGTCGCCGGTGTACCTGGCCGACTACGCCACTGCAGACGACGGCACCGGCATCGTGCACTCAGCGCCCGCTTACGGCGTAGAAGACTTTAACTCTTGCATCGCCAACGGCATGGCTTACGACGACATCCTGAACCCGGTGCAAGGCAATGGCCGTTATGTCGACGAGCTGCCCTTCTTTGGCGGCCTCAACATCTGGAAAGCCGCACCACTGGTGATCGACAAACTGCGTGAGCATGACCGCCTGTTTGCCACGCAAGACATCGTGCACAGCTACCCGCATTGCTGGCGTCACAAGACGCCGGTGATCTACCGAGCCGCCGCCCAATGGTTCATTCGCATGGACGAAGAAGGCCCGGGCAACGAAGGCTTGTTCGCCAAAGACAAAGCCGCCAAAACCCTGCGCCAACTGGCCTTGAGTGCGATTGAAGAGACGCGGTTTTACCCGGAAAACGGCAAGACACGTTTGCGCGACATGATCGCCGGTCGGCCGGACTGGTGCATCAGCCGCCAACGCAACTGGGGCGTGCCCCTGCCCTTTTTCATCCACACCGCCACGGGCGAATTGCACCCGCGCACCATGGAGATCATGGACCAAGCCGCCAGCATGGTGGAGGCCGGTGGCATTGAAGCCTGGAGCAAGGCGACGGCCGAATCCATCATCGGCAGCGACGCACCCGACTACATCAAAAGCACCGACATTTTGGACGTCTGGTTTGACTCCGGCACCACCCACGACCATGTGCTGAAACACAGCCATGCAGCGCAATCGACTTGGCCGGCCGACCTGTACCTCGAAGGCCATGACCAACACCGCGGCTGGTTCCATTCCTCGTTGTTGACCGCCTGCGCCATGTACGACCACGCACCCTACAAAGGGCTGCTGACGCACGGCTTCACCGTCGACGGCAAGGGCCGCAAGATGAGCAAAAGCGAAGGCAACGTGGTGGCGCCACAAGAAGTCTCAGACAAGCTGGGCGCTGAAATCATTCGCCTGTGGTGCGCGTCGACAGACTACTCGGGCGACCTCGGCATTGACGACAAAATCTTGGCGCGCGTGGTCGACGCCTACCGCCGAATTCGCAACACGCTGCGCTTCTTGCTGGCCAATGTGAGCGACTTTGACCCGACCACCGACAGCGTTCCCTTGGAGCAGATGCTGGAAATTGACCGTTACGCTTTGAGCCGTGCGGCGCAATTGCAAGCCGACATCCTGGCGCATTACGAGGTCTATGAGTTCCAGCCCGTGGTCTCGAAATTGCAGATCTACTGCAGCGAAGATCTGGGCGCTTTCTACCTCGACATCCTGAAAGACAGGCTCTACACCAGCGCCCCTCAATCTTTGGCTCGGCGCAGTGCGCAAACCGCGCTGCACCAGATCACACACGCCATGCTGCGCTGGATGGCACCGTTTTTAAGCTTCACCGCTGAAGAGGCGTGGAAGGTGTTCGGCTCGTCCGAGTCGATCTTCATGGAAACCTATGCAGAGCTCGGCGCGCCTGACGCCGCCTTGCTGGCCAAGTGGACGCGCATTCGCGAAATGCGGGACCTCGTCAACAAAGACATCGAAGTCTTGCGTGCCGACGGCAAAGTGGGTGCGTCCCTGCAGGCCGACGTCACCCTCGGCGTCAATGCAGACGACCATGCGCTCTTGAGCAGCCTCGGCGAAGACCTGAAGTTTGTCTTCATCACCTCCGCCATGACACTGCAAGCGGCTGAGGCTTTGAGCGTGAACTCAGCCACCAGCACAAGCGTTAAATGCGAGCGCTGCTGGCATTACCGCGATGACGTTGGCCATGATGCTGCGCACCCGACCATTTGCGGACGTTGCACCAGCAATCTGTACGGCGCAGGCGAAGTCCGGAAGTTTGCGTGATGGCCAAAATAGGTTTTCAAAAATCAAGCAGCGCGGTCTGGCCCTGGCTCGGACTGGCGCTGTTGCTGCTCATCGCCGACCAGTTCACCAAGGTGCTGATCTTGGGCTATTACCAGCACGGTGACGCGACTTATGTGACGAGCTTTTTCAACATCGTTCGGGTGCACAACAGTGGCGCTGCCTTCTCATTTCTGGCATCAGCCTCGGGCTGGCAGCGCTGGTTTTTCACCGCAGTTGGCGTCGGTGCGGCACTCTTCATCGTGCACATGCTGCGCTCGCACCCAGGTCAAAAACTGTTTTCGTTCGCCATGGCCTGCATTTTGGGCGGCGCCATCGGCAACGTCATTGACCGCTTGCTGCACGGCTACGTGATTGACTTTGTCGACATGCACTACGCCGGCTGGCATTTCCCAGCCTTCAACATTGCAGACAGCGCCATCACGGTGGGCGCCGTCTGCTTGATCTTGGACGAACTGCTGCGGGTGCGCCGCAGCCGTTAACAACGCTCCCGCCTACAGGGTCAGGATCGTGCAGCCCGTGGTTTTGCGGGCTTCCAGCGACCTATGCGCTTCGGCCACGTCAGCCAAGGCAAAGCGCTGGTCAATGGCAATTTTGACCTTGCCGCTGATGACCATCTCGAACAATTCGTCAGCCATGGCTTGCGTGCTTTCGCGCGTCGCCAAGTGCGTGAAGACGGTTGGGCGCGTCGCATAAAGCGAGCCCTTGCTGGCCAACAAACCGAGGTCCAGCGGCTCGACTTTGCCAGAGGCATTGCCGAAATTGGCGATCAAACCAAATGGCCGCAGACAATCGAGAGACTTCAAAAAAGTATCTTTGCCAACCGAGTCGTAGACTACCTTGACGCCTGCACCACCGGTGATTTCTTTGACGCGAGCGACAAAGTCTTCCTTGGCGTAATTGATGGTAAAGGCCGCGCCACTTTCTTTGGCCAGCGCGCATTTGGCGTCCGAACCAGCGGTGCCGATCAATTGCAGACCCATCGCCTTGGCCCACTGGCAGGCGATCAAGCCAACCCCACCCGCAGCGGCATGGAACAGCACAAAGTCACCTGCTTTGAGGCCGCCTTGTGGCTGGGTCTTGCTCAGCAGGTACTGCACGGTCAGGCCCTTGAGCATCATGGCGGCGCCAGTTTCAAACGAGATCGCGTCGGGTAATTTGCAGACACATTTGGCCGGCATCACGCGCAATTCGCAGTAACTGCCCGGTGGCTGGCTGGCGTAGGCCGCGCGGTCACCGACTTGCAGGTGCGTCACGCCCGCACCGACCGCGTCGACAACCCCCGAGGCTTCCATGCCGAGATGCAAAGGCATCGGCAGAGAATACAAGCCGGCACGCTGGTAAATATCAATGTAGTTCAGGCCGATGGCTTTGTGACGAATACGGATTTCGCCCGGGCCGGGCTCGCCCACAGTGACGTCGACCAACTTGAGTTGTTCAGGGCCGCCGTGGGCGTCAATGCGAACGGCTTTCGATGTGTTTTTGTTGGTGTTTTCGCTCATGTCTCTTCCTTTGTTGTTGATTGTTCAGCTGACGTTTTAAAAAGTACCGGGGTAAGAACCGCCATCGGCCAACACGTTTTGGCCGGTGATGTAAGACGCATGCTGGCTACACAAAAATGCGCAAATAGCACCAAACTCTTGCGGCGTGCCAAAGCGTTTCGCCGGGATGGTTTTGCGCCGTGCATCGGCCAAGACCTCGACTGTTTGGCCGGTCTTTTTGGCGGCACCGGCCATGGTGACTTTCAAGCGATCAGTGTCAAACGCGCCGGGCAACAAGGAGTTGATGGTCACGCCTTGACCGGCAATTTTGCTGCGCGCCACGCCCGCTACAAAACCCGTCAAACCACTGCGTGCGCCGTTGCTCAAACCCAGAATATCAATCGGTGCCTTGACCGCGCCCGAGGTGATGTTGATGATGCGGCCAAAGCCACGTTCGGCCATGCCGTCCACCGTGGCTTTGATCAGCTCGATCGGTGTCAGCATGTTGGCGTCCAGCGCCTTGATCCAGGTGTCACGCTCCCAGTCGCGAAAATCGCCCGGTGGTGGGCCACCCGCGTTGGTGATGACGATGTCGAAGTCTTTGCGCACTGCAAACACTGCAGCCCGACCTTCGGGGGTGGTGATGTCAGCCGCCACATGCAGCACTTCGGTGCCGGCTGGTCGGGCTGTGTCGGTCAGCAAGGTGGCGGAAGCCGCTTGCAACGCCTCGGCACCACGGGCCACGATCAACACATGCACGCCTTCGCGCACCAGCGCCTCTGCACAGCCAAAACCCAAGCCCTTGCTAGCGCCGCAGACCAGTGCCCATTTACCGTTGATACCTAAATCCATGTTGTTTCCTTTTGTCGTTGTTAAAGTTGATTAATCGGTTGATGCGCCAAGGCCAGACCCTCATGTAGCGAGCCGTGGACTCCGCGTGAAAACATAAATACCGGTCAACACCAACACGGTGCCGGCCGCAATCCAGACGGTAAAGGGCTCACCCAAAATCAGCACACCCATCAGGATAGTGGAAAGTGGGCCGACCATGCCGGTCTGCGCGGTCATGCTCGCGCCAATGCGTTCGATCGCCATCATGACCATCAGCACCGGCGCCACAGTACAAACCGTGGCGTTGATCAGCGACAGCCACATCACCTCGGGGACGACGTGTTCCAGCGTCAAGGGCCGCAGCAGCACAAACTGCAAGATGCAGCACAGGCAAGCCACCGTGCTCGCCAAGCCGACCAGTCGAATGGAGCCCAAACGCCGCACCATCTCGCCGCTGTAAACCAGGTACAGCGCGTAGGTGGTGGCGCTCAAAAAAACCAACAAGGCGCCCCATGCCGCATGCGTGCCTTGTGCTGTGATTTCGTGGCCGAAGACCAGCACCACACCGGCATAGCTGATGGCCATGCCGAGCATTTGCCGCAAGCTGATGCGCTTGCGGTAAAACAGCAAACTGAGCAAAAGCACCAGCGTCGGGTTGAGGTAAAGAATCAAACGCTCCAGCGATGCGCTGATGTACTGCAGCCCGGCAAAGTCGAGAAAGCTAGACAGGTAATAGCCGGTGAAGCCCAGTCCTAAAACGCCCAACCAGTCTTGGCGAGTCAGGGGCGGTTTGCCACGACTCGCCCACCACGCCATGATGAGAAAAATCGGCAGCGCAAACAGCATCCGCAGCATGATGAGCGTGACTGGATCGACCCCATGCCGGTAAGCCAACTTGACGATGATGGCCTTGCCGCTGAAAGCCACGGCACCGACCATCGCCAGCGCCAAACCAACCGACACTCGTTTGTCAGTCAATTAGAAACCGACCGCTTGACCATCGCGCCGTGGATCACTGGCGACCACATAGCCTTCTACCTTTGGGTCACCGGCGCGCCAAATGAACTGGCCCGCGCCAAAGTCTTGGTACGAGTCGTTGATGACTTCAGTCCGGTGTCCGCGCTCTGACAAGGCCTGCACTGTGCCGGCGTCCATGGCCGATTCGACGTTGATCTCTAGGCCTTCGTTGTAGCGCCAGCGAGGGGCATCGCAAGCGGCTTGCGGGTTTTGCCCATAGTCGAGCATGCGCACCAGCGTTTGCATATGGCCTTGCGGCTGCATATTGGCGCCCATCACGCCGTAGCTCATGACCGGCTGTCCATCTTTGGTCAGGAAGGCCGGAATGATGGTGTGGAACGGCCGCTTACCGGGTGCGACCTGATTGATACCCGCATCCAGACTGAAACCGTGGCCGCGGTTTTGCAAACTGACGCCAAACTCAGGCTCAACGCAACCCGAACCAAAGCCCATGTAATTGCTCTGGATGAAGCTCACCATCATGCCGTTTTCGTCAGCTGCCGTGAGGTAAATGGTGCCGCCCTTGACCGGGTTGCCCGCGCCAAAGTCTTGTGCCTTTTTCATGTCGATCAGCTTGGCGCGGCTGGCCAAGTAAGCGTCGTCCAGCATCTGGTCCACGGTGACATCCATCGACGACGGCTCGGCCACGTATTTGTAAACGTCGGCAAAGGCGAGCTTCATCGCTTCGATTTGCAAATGCTGTGAATCCACCCCGTCAACCGGCAGGCTGGCGACGTCAAATTTGTCCAGAATGCCGAGTGCGATCAGCGCGGCAATGCCTTGGCCATTGGGCGGGATCTCGTGCAGCGTGTAGCCACGGTAATCCTTGCCAATCGGCTTGACCCACTCGGGCTTGTAGTTGGCGAAGTCTTTGACCGTCAAGCTGCCGCCGTTTTGCTTGGAGAACTTCTCCAGCGCGTGGGCGATTTCCCCGCCGTAATAGGCTTGACCCTTGGTGGCGCCAATGGCCCGCAAGGCCTTGGCCGCAGCCTTGAACTGAAACAATTCACCGACTTGCGGTGCACGGCCCCAAGGCAAAAACGACTGCGCAAAGCCCGGTAAGCCTTGCAGCTCGCTGGTGGCTGCGGCCCACTTTTGCTGCACCACAGGCGGCAGCAAGTAACCCCGCTCGGCGATCTCAATCGCCGGCTCCATCAGATCGGCAAACGGCAACTTGCCGAATCGCTCACTCAGGCTGACCCAGCTGGCCACGGCGCCGGGCACGGTCACCGAATCCATACCGCGCTTGGGCGGCGTGTGGCTGCCCTCGCCATATTTACGCTTGAAGTAATCGGGCGTCCAAGCTTCGGGGGCGCGGCCGGACGCGTTCAGGCCGTGCAGTTCTTTGCCGTCCCACAAAATACAAAAAGAGTCACTGCCCAAGCCGTTGCTGACCGGCTCAACGATGGTCATGGCGGCAGCGGCGGCAATCGCGGCATCAACCGCGTTGCCGCCCTTCAGCATCATGCGCAGACCAGCCTGTGCAGCCAGCGGATGTGAGGTCGAAACGACATTGCGAGCGAACAAAGGAATCCGCGTTGAGGTGTAGGGATTGTCGAAGTTGAAGTTCATGGCGTGACTTGGAGTTTCAAAAATAGATGAAGGCTTGTGACCCGGTAGCCATGCGAAACGCAGGCCAATCCCGCAAAGGGGAAGTCAAAGTGATTTCATCGGTTGATTGTGCAGCGATTTTCCAAGCGGAGCAGACCCAGGCCTGAAGCGGTCAAAAAAAACGGCGTCCGAAGACGCCGTTTTTGAGATTCAAGCCGTGCTCGTCACTCTTCGACGAAAGCCTCTTCACGCTTGTTCTTGATGGACGGCAGCAGCACGATGGCCAACAACAGTGCACCAGCAGCCAGCAGGCCAGCCGACAACGGACGCGTCACAAAAACGCTCCAGTCACCGCGTGACAGCAGCAGCGCACGGCGAAGGTTTTCTTCCATCATGGGGCCGAGAATAAAACCGAGCAGCAAAGGTGCAGGTTCAGCGCCCAGCTTGACAAAGATATAACCAATCACACCAAAGATACCAACGGTCCAAACGTCAAACGTGTTGTTGTTGGTGGAATACACGCCGATCGCGCAGAACAGCACGATGGACGGGAACAGGTAGCGGTAAGGCACGGTCAGCAGCTTGATCCACATACCAATCAGCGGCAGGTTCAAGATGATCAGCATGGCGTTGCCAATCCACATCGACGCAATCAGACCCCAAAACAGTTCCGGGTTGCTGGTCATGACCTGCGGACCTGGCTGGATGTTGTGAATCGTCATAGCGCCGACCATCAAGGCCATCACGGCGTTAGGCGGAATGCCCAGCGTCAGCAGCGGGATGAAGGAGGTTTGTGCGCCAGCGTTGTTGGCAGACTCAGGGCCG
Organism: Comamonadaceae bacterium; assembly: GCA_947451205.1. GTDB lineage: Bacteria > Pseudomonadota > Gammaproteobacteria > Burkholderiales > Burkholderiaceae_C > Polaromonas. The sequence goes on along the minus strand of CANFZL010000100.1, from coordinate 950 downwards.
GCCACACCACGGATGTTGCCTTGGCCGAATGGCACTTCGCCCGGCTTCAGTTTCATTTTCTTTTCCAGCGCATAAGCTGCAAAAGCGGCCAGCAGAGCACCACCGCCCGGCAAGATGCCAAGAGCAGAGCCTAAGAAAGTACCGCGCAACATGGCAGGGGCCATGTCCTTGAAGTCTTGCTTGGTCGGAAACAAACCCGTGACCTTGGCCGTGAACACTTCGCGCTCATCTTCTGGCTGGGCCAGGTTGCTGATGATCTCGCCGTAGCCGAACACGCCCATGGCCACCACCACGAAGCCGATGCCGTCGGTGAGTTCAGGGATGTCGAAGCTGAAACGTGCCACACCAGAGTTCACGTCGGTACCGACCAAACCCATGAGCAGACCCAACACAATCATAGCGATGGCCTTGAGCAGTGAGCCCGAAGCCAACACCACCGCACCAATTAGACCCAGCACCATCAGCGCGAAGTATTCGGCAGGGCCGAATTTGAAAGCCAGTTCAGTCAGCGGCGGCGCAAAGGCAGCCAAAATCAGCGTGCCGACGCAACCCGCAAAGAAGGAACCAATACCAGCGGCCGCCAGAGCAGGCCCCGCTCGACCCTTTCGGGCCATTTGGTAGCCGTCAATACAAGTCACCACCGATGAAGATTCACCCGGCAAGTTGACCAAAATAGCGGTGGTTGAACCACCGTACTGGGCACCGTAATAAATACCGGCCAACATGATCAGCGCCGACACGGGTGGCAGCGCGTAAGTGGCTGGCAACAGCATGGCAATGGTGGCCACCGGGCCAATGCCTGGCAGCACGCCAATCAGGGTACCCAAGACACAGCCGATGAAGGCATACAACAGGTTGATAGGCGTGAAGGCCACGCTAAAACCCAGCGACAGATTCGCAATCAGTTCCATTTTATTAACTCCTTAGCCGGTGATGAAAGCAGGCCACAC
>CANFZL010000099.1 GCA_947451205.1 Comamonadaceae bacterium | reverse complement strand
GCGTAAATCTCGGCCTTCTTGCGGCTTTCTTCGTCGCGCACCGGCACGTCTTTGGCGCGCTGGCCGTCTTCCTTGCAGGCGGCAATGAACCAAGACAGTTGCTTGGGTGGGAAGCGCTCGTCATCGATGTTGAATTGTTTGCACAGACGCTTGATGGCCGAGAGCTGGTCTTGGGTGTCCAGAATCTGAAAGCTTTGCGGCAGATTCGCCATCTTGTAGTGCGCCCGCAAAAAACGGTTGCACAGGCCGTGAAACGTACCGATCCACATGCCGCGCACATTCACCGGCAACATGTCCGACAGGCGGGCCATCATCTCCTTCGAAGCCTTGTTGGTGAAGGTGACCGCCAAAATGCCGCCGGGCGACACCTGACCGGTTTGCAATAACCAAGCGATGCGGGTGGTCAGCACCCGCGTCTTGCCGGAACCGGCGCCGGCGAGGATGAGCGCATGTGTGTTGGGCAGCGTCACCGCGGCCAATTGCTCAGGATTTAGATTGTGGAGAAGAGGGGAGCTGGAGGCGGTATCTACAAACATCCGCCCATTGTAGAAAGGCCTGCGGGCATGTGCCTGACCATATAGCGGTTATATGCAGGACAGCCCAGCGGCCCAGGAGTGACGACCGTAGAATCGGTCACCGGGCCCAAGTCATTGCGCCCGGTTTTTTGTTTCTGGCGCAGTCTTTCTGCCTGCCAGCCGACATCAGCCGGTGCAACCCAAGCGCCCATCAATGTGAACAACAGACTGATGGAGAGCTTGGACCATGGAAATTTTTGACTACGACAACATCTTGCTGCTGCCGCGCAAATGCCGCGTCGAGAGCCGTTCGGAATGCGACGCCAGCGTGACGCTGGGCGGCCGTAGTTTTCGGCTACCGGTGGTGCCCGCCAACATGAAAACCGTGGTGGATGAATCCATCTGCACGTGGATGGCTGACAACGGTTACTTCTACGTCATGCACCGCTTTGACCTCGACAACGTCGAGTTCGTCAAACGCATGAAGGCACGCGGCAGTTACGCCTCCATCTCACTCGGCGTCAAGCCACCCGACTACGCGACGGTCGACCAGTTGGTCGTCCTCGGCTTGGTGCCGGAGTACATCACCATCGACATCGCCCATGGTCACGCCGACAGCGTGAAAAACATGATCGCTTACCTGAAGGAAAAACTGCCGGCGTCCTTCGTGATTGCTGGCAACGTGGCCACGCCCGAGGCCATCATTGACTTAGAAAATTGGGGGGCAGACGCCACCAAGGTCGGCATCGGCCCTGGCAAGGTGTGCATCACCAAAACAAAAACGGGGTTTGGAACCGGTGGCTGGCAGCTGTCGGCGCTGAAGTGGTGCGCCCGTGTGGCCACCAAACCGATCATTGCGGACGGCGGTATTCGCGAGCACGGCGACATTGCCAAGTCGATCCGCTTTGGCGCGACGATGGTGATGATCGGCTCGATGCTGGCCGGCCACGAAGAAAGCCCCGGCCTGACTGTCGTTGAAGACGGCAAGCGCTTCAAGGAGTACTACGGCAGCGCGTCAGACTTCAACAAGGGCGAGTACAAACACGTGGAAGGCAAGCGCATTTTGGAGCCCATCAAGGGCGCCTTGGCCGACACGCTGATCGAGATGGAACAAGACGTGCAAAGCTCCATCAGCTACGCCGGCGGCACCCATCTGATGGACATCCGCAAGGTCAACTACGTGACGCTCGGCGGAGACAACGCGGGTGAGCATTTGCTGATGTGAGCTTGGGCTTAAGACCCCCGTCCCTGCTGCGCGGTATTTCCGTCACTGCGAGCGAAGCGATTCCGTCGCTGCGAGCGTAGCAATTCCGTCATCGCGAGCGCAAGAATTCCGTCGCTGCGAGCGTAGCGCGGCAGTCTAGGAGCCCGCATTCGCAGTCATGGATGGCCGCGCTACGCTCGCCATGACAGGGGCGATGTATGGATAGCCGCGCTGCGCTCGCTATGACGAGATCATTGCGCGTGCCAAGTCGGGGCGGGTAAACCCGCTTGATGCCTTTGTCTTCTTTTTGTATTCTGTATACAGAGTACAAATATGGCATCCCAACTGATCAAAATTGAATCCACTCCCGACTTGGCTGACCAGGTCTACCGTAGCTTGCTGGACGCCATCAGCGGCGGCAGCTTGGCACCGGGCAGCCGCATCACGCAAGAAGAAGTCGCTGAGCAATTGGCGGTCTCGCGGCAGCCGGTGTTGCTGGCGCTGCGCTTGCTGAAAAAAGACGGCTTTGTGCTGGACGCACCGGGGCGCGGCCTGTTGGTGGCGCCGCTGGACGGCGTCTGGCTGTGTCAGGTTTACCAAATCCGCTGCACGCTGGACGCTTTGGCCGCCAGACTCGCCGCCCAAGCCCAAGCGGTGATGGACCCCGAACTGATTCGCCAAGGCCGGCTCGCCACCCGTAGCCACGATGTCCAAGCCATGATGGCTGCCGACGCTGCCTTTCACAACGCCATTTATGCGGCCTCCGGCAACCCGCTGATTGCGCAAAGCGCGCAACTCCACTGGCAACACATTCGCCGAGCCATGGGCGCCGTTTTGCAAGTCGCCAACATGCGCGAATCTATTTGGGATGAGCACGAAACCATTGCCCAAGCCATTGCAACTGGCGATGCCGCGCTGGCTGAATCACTGAGCCGCCAGCACGGCGAAGACGCCAGCCGCAACTTGGCGAGGCTGCTGGCCAGCGTGCAGCCGACCTCCGCTTCAGCTCAGACCCTTTCACGGAACCCCTAAAAGACCACCCCCCAAGGAGACAAAAATGAAACTAAGCCCTGCACAACTCGAGCAATTTGACCGCGAAGGTTACCTGTTTTTCCCCGGCCTGTTCACACCGGAAGAAACCCAGAACCTGAACGACGCCGTGCCCGAGCTTTACAGCCGACGCGAAGACTACAACATCCGCGAAAAAGGCAAAGAGGCGGTGCGCACCAACTTCGCTGCGCACCTGTACAGCGAGCCCTTTGCAAAACTCGGGCGCCATCCGCGCATGATCGAGCCGGTGCAAGAACTGCTCGGTGAAGAACTCTACATGCACCAGTTCAAGATCAACGGCAAGATGGCTTTTGAGGGCGATGTCTGGCAATGGCACCAAGACTACGGCACCTGGCTGAACGACGACCAGATGCCGACTGAACGGGCGATGAACGTGGCTATTTTTCTGGACGATGTGACCGAGCACAACGGCCCGCTGATGTTCATTCCGGGCAGTCATAAAAAAGGCGTGGTCGATGCCAAGCATGACCTGACCACCACCAGCTACCCGCTGTGGACAGTCGACAACGACCTGATCCGCCAACTGGTGCAGCGCGCCGGCGGCAAACAAGGCGGCATCGTCAGCCCCAAAGGGCCAGCGGGCTCGATGATTTTGTTTCACTCCTGCTTGGTGCATGCCTCGGGCAGCAACCTGTCACCGCACAACCGCGTCAGCGTCTACCTCAGCTTGTGCGCGGTCAGCAACCACATTCGCCGCCACAAGCGCCCCGAATACATTGCGCACCGCGACTTCACGCCGATCAGCTGCCTGCCTGACGACTGCTTGGTCAACAGCTACCCGGTCGACTTGCCATGGAAAGACGGCGTTCCCGCCAGCGCTTTGCAGACCTCGATGGACAGCATCGAACCCGTACGCAAAGCCGCCTGAAGCGCAGCAAAGATTGTTGACCCATGAACCTTTATTCCAAACTCCAACAACGCGCAGCAGACAACAAACCAATCCGCATCGGCCTGATCGGTGCCGGCAAATTCGGCTCCATGTACCTGGCACAAATTCCCAGAACGCCCGGCGTGCATCTGGTCGCCATTGCCGACCTGTCGCCCGACACGGCCCGTGTCAACCTCGCCAGGGTGGGTTGGAAACCTGAGATGACGCAAGCCAAAACGGCACAAGAGGCCATCAAAACCGGTGCCACCTGGATCACCGAAGACTGGCAAGCGGTGGTCTCCAATCCATTGATCGACATCATTGTTGAATGCACCGGCAACCCGGTGGCTGCGGTCGAGCATTGCCTGAAGGCTTTTGCGCACGGCAAACATGTGGTCAACGTGACGGTGGAAGCCGACGCTTTTTGCGGGCCACTGTTGGCTCGCAAAGCAGCCGAAGCCGGTGTTGTTTATTCGCTCGCTTTTGGTGATCAGCCAGCCTTGATCTGCGACTTGGTTGACTGGGCCCGCACCTGCGGTTTTCCTGTCGTTGCAGCTGGGCGCGGCCACAAATGGCTGCCGCATTTTTCTGAGTCAACACCCGACACTGTCTGGGACAACTACGGGCTGACGCCCGAGCAAGCCGTGCGCGGCGGCCTCAATCCAAAAATGTTCAACAGCTTTCTGGATGGCTCTAAGCCGTCGATTGAATCTACCGCCGTGGCCAACGCCACCGGCTTGAGCGTGCCGAGCAACGGCTTGTTGTACCCACCCGCCAGCGTCGAAGACATTCCCTTCGTCACCCGACCTATTCAAGAAGGCGGCGTGCTGGAGCGCAAGGGCATGGTCGAAGTGATTTCTTCGCTCGAAGCCAATGGCCGCAAAATTCCTTACGACATCCGCATGGGTGTTTGGGTCACAGTCGAGGCCGAGACCGACTACATCAAAAATTGCTTTGAAGAGTACAACGCGCACACCGACCCAAGCGGCCGTTATTTCACGCTCTACAAGCGTTGGCATTTGATCGGCCTCGAAGTCGGCGTGTCGGTTGCCAGCGTTGCGCTGCGCGGCGAGCCAACTGGTGTGGCGACTTGCTGGAATGCCGACGTGGTGGCGACCGCCAAGCGCGACCTCAAGCCGGGCGACATGCTCGACGGCGAAGGCGGCTACACGGTCTGGGGCAAATTGCTGCCAGCCGACACCTCGGTCAAAATGGGCGGCCTGCCGCTGGGTCTGGCGCACAACGTCAAGGTCGTGCGCGCCGTCAAGAAAGGCCAGAGCCTGAGCTGGGCCGACGTGGCGATGGACACCTCCACATCAGCCTACAAGGTGCGCAACGAGATGGAAAGCATGTTCGCGCCAACCGTCAAAAAAGCGGCCTGAAAACGATTCTTTCTATTTCTTCAGGCTGTCTTTTTGAGCAACTGCAAAGCCAGCGCGTGCAAGCGATGCGTTGGCTCTGCCAGTGCGTCAACAATGCTGAAATGATTCAAGCTGGGCAAATCTTCGCTGACCGGCACGACTTTTTTGCCCCAAACTTTCTGAATCAGCTTGTTGTGGCGTAAAAATTCTGGGCTTTCTTCAGCCCCCGCCACGCTGTAAAGCTGACCGTGGCTCGGTGCCGGCAACCACGCTGGGCTGGCCTGCAACACCTGTGCAGGCGTCAAGCGCAGATCGTCTTTGACGAAGGGCGTGTGCATGATGGATTCCAGCTCATACAAGCCCGACACCGACAACGCATTCTTCACCAAATCGGCCGGCAAGTCGGCTGCCCACCGCGTCCACTGGCAGGCCAACAACATGGAAGCCAAGTGCCCACCGGCGGAGTGGCCAACGACGGTGATGCGCCTCGGGTCCCCGCCAAACTCAGCCACATGACGGAAGGTCCAAGCCAGCGCCTTGACCATCTGCAGCGTGATGTCGGGGATGCTGACCGCTGGGCATAAAGCGTAATTCGGCACCACCACGCAAGCACCGGCAGCGGTCAAGGCTGGGGCTAAAAACGAATGCTCGGCTTTGTCAAGTGAGCGCCAATAACCGCCGTGGATGAACACCAACACGGGCGCACCAGCACGCTTTGAGCCTTTGCCAAGCGACAACTTGCCGTTCTTGGCTGCGGTAAAAATATCGAGTTTTTCACCCGCGCTGCCGCCGTAAGCGAGGTCAATGGCGCAGTTCTGCTGCTGTCGCGCCAACCGCGAACCTTCGGCCCAGCGGGCGAAATAATGCGCATGGTCTGGCACCAGCGCACGGTTGTTATACATGCGGTCTAGCCAGACCGGGTCGAACTGAGAGCGGGATGTCGACATAGTTTGATTCCTTAGACCCTGCAAGTCTACATCTTGGAAAAAGCGCACAAACCGAGTTTTTATCCTAGATTGATCGCAACGAATCAAGACAATTATTTAAAAACATTGATTTGTGAAAACGTGGTTTTAGTTCATTTTTTTCCGTGTTTTGCACAAGTGTTTTCCCTTAAACGACATTCAAAATCACCCTTAAATGCCTTCGCTTGGTAATAATCAAACGATCAATACCAAGGCGCATCACAACGCCACATAAGGAAAAAAATGAGTAATGTGACATGGACCGGCGGCATCGAACATTGGATTCACAAAGGCGATATTCGGCTCTTTATGTGGGAAAAAAAAGCATCGCCCAAAGTGCCGCATGCCGGTACTATCTTTTTCGTGCACGGCTCGTCGATGGCTTCACAGCCGACCTTTGACTTGTACGTGCCGGGTCGCCCTTATTCATCAGCCATGGATTGGTTCTCTGACCACGGCTTTGACACCTGGACCATGGACAACGAAGGCTATGGTCGCTCAGACAAACACCGCGACATCAATTTCGACATCAGCAATGGGGCTGACGATTTGGCCGTCGGCAGCCAATACATTTTGGACAAAACCGGCGCTACTTCCTTGCTGATGTATGGCATTTCATCGGGTGCTTTAAAGGCCGCACTTTTCACAGAGCGGCATCCTGAACGTGTCGCTAAGTTGGCGCTAGACGCCTTTGTCTGGACCGGCGAAGGCAGCCACACGCTGGACCAACGCAAGAAAAAATTGCCTGAATTTCTAGCTCAAAATCGCCGCCCGATCGACCGTGATTTTGTCCATAGCATTTTCAAACGCGACCATCCAGACACCACAGACCCCGTGACTGTTAACGCATTTGCAGACGCGATTTTGACGCTGGACGATTCCATGCCGACAGGCACTTATGTCGACATGTGCTCCAAATTGCCACTGCTAGACCCGACAAAAATCACCGTGCCATCGATCATTTTGCGCGGCGAGTACGACGGCATTGCCGGCATGGATGACCTGATTGATTTCTACAAACTGCTGCCCAATATGAACAAGCAGTTCAGCGTCATGCGCGGCATCTCGCACGCCAGCTTCCAACAGAAAAACTACATGATGGTCTATCACATCCTGAACAGTTTTTACACCATGCCAGAGCCAGCCTACCAAGGGTGACGCCATGAAAATTCTCGCCAAATCCTTGCTTGCCGCGGCGATATGCGCAATCACTTTGACAAGCGTCCACGCACAGTCCTACCCGAACAAACCTGTCCGGCTGGTGGTGCCATTTGCACCAGGCGGTTTCACCGATGTGGTGGCCCGTATCATCGGTCAGCGTTTGTCGACCGCTATGGGTCAGCAGTTCGTGATCGAAAACAAGGCCGGAGCCGGCTCCATCATCGGTACTGATTTTGTCGCCAAGTCAGCACCCGACGGCTACACGCTGGTGATGGTGTCGACCACCCACGTGATCAGCCCATGGATTTACAAAAATATCCCCTACGACCCACTGAAAAGCTTCACAGCGGTCAGCAAGTTGGTGGACTCACCTTACGTGTTGCTGGTCAACCCCAAAGTTGCAGCCACCAATGTCAAGGAGTTCATCGCTTTAGCCAAAGCGGCCCCCGACACCATTCACTACGCGTCTTCGGGCAACGGCAGTTCGCAGCATTTGATGGGCGGCTTGTTCGTCGCCATGACTGGCGCGCCCCTTAAGCACGTTCCTTACAAAGGCAGTGCCGGCGCAGCCAACGACTTGGTGGCTGGCATTGTCGAGAGTAGTTTTGCGGGCGTGCCGAATGCCCTGTCACAGGTGCCACAGGGACGACTCCGCGCACTGGCGGTGACCACGGCCAAGCGCATACCGCAGCTACCCGATGTGCCAACCCTGCAAGAAGCGGGCGTGCCAGGTTACGAAGCGTCAGTCTGGCTGGCCCTGCTGGCACCAGCGGGTACGCCGCGCGAGATCGTCAACAAGCTCAATGCGGAAATCGACAAGGCGATGAGCCATCCCGAGACCCGTGATGCTCTCTACAAAGCCGGTGTCGAGGTGTCGCACTCCACACCAGAAGCCATGAACGATTACATGGCCAAAGAAATGGTCCGCTGGGGCAAAGTCGTGAAAGACACCGGCGCCAAGCTGGAGTGATCACTGCAAATTGAAGGCCAACCATCGAGGTCCATAAAAAAGGCCGCTGCCAACCTTTCGGTTGGCAGCGGCCTTTTGATCTTGTCAAACCGACTGGGCTGTTAACCCAGGGTCAAACTCAGTCGCGTGCTGGCTTGGAGAATTTACCGGCCTTTTTAGCAGCATCGCGAGGCACGAAAACCTTGCCTGCTGGCTTGGCAAAGCCACCGGGCTTGCGAGCAGCAAAGTCAGGACGTGGTGCGAAACCTTCGTTGCGGGCACCGAAGTTGCGGTCTTCACGGGGCGCGAAACTGCGTTCTTCACGGGGAGCGAAGTTACCGCCACCACCAAAGTTGCCGCCTTGGCCGCCGTTACCGCCTTGGCCGCCGTTACCACCTTGGCCGCCACCGAAATGACCACCGTTGCCGCCGCCGAAATTGCGGTCGTCAGGACGGCGCGGTGCGCGGTCTGCGAAGTTGCGATCACCAAAGCCATTGCCTTGTTGAGCCTGGAACGGAGCGCGGTCATTGCCACGATCACCACCACGGTCGTTGCGATTGCCGCCGAAGCCGCCGCCACCGAAGCCACCACCAGCAGGCTTGCGACCTGCATAGCCACCACCGCCGCCGCCGAAGCTGCGACCGCCACGGTCAGGACCGTTGCTGAAGTTGCCACGTGGACGCTCAGCGGCCGGGGCACGCTGTTGCGGCTCAAGACCGACAACGATGCTTGGCTTGAAAGTTTGGTGTGTGAACTGCTCGATTTCACCGATCTTGCGACGATCGCGGAATTCAGCAATCGTGATCGCCTGACCACTGCGACCCGCACGACCAGTACGGCCAATGCGGTGGGTGTAGTCTTCTGCTTTCATCGGCAGGCCGTAGTTGATCACGTGGGTGATCGTTGGCACGTCCAAACCGCGAGCAGCGACGTCGGTAGCGACCAGAATTTGAACGCGGCCATCACGGAAAGCCATCAGACGACGGTTGCG
>CANFZL010000098.1 GCA_947451205.1 Comamonadaceae bacterium | reverse complement strand
CGCATCACGCCAGCACCAACCCGCTCCGGCTGCGGCCCTTACCTTCACATTCCTATGAAAATCGCTCAAGAAATCCGCGCCGGCAACGTCATCATGCACGGCAAAGACCCGATGGTCGTGCTGAAAACTGAATACAGCCGCGGCGGTCGCAACTCCGCCACGGTGCGCATGAAATTGAAAAGCCTGATCGCCAACTTCAACACCGAACAAGTCTTCAAGGCCGACGACAAAGTTGACCAGGTCATCCTCGACAAAAAGGACTGCACTTATTCCTACTTCGCCGACCCGATGTACATCTGCATGGACGCCGAGTACAACCAGTACGAAGTCGAAGCCGAAAACATGGGCGACGCCCTGCACTACCTGCAAGACGGCATGGAACTCGAAGTCGTGTTTTATGACGGCAAGGCCATTTCTGTTGAAGTGCCGACCAGCGTGCAACGCGAAATCACTTGGACCGAGCCAGCCGTCAAAGGCGACACCTCCGGCAAGGTACTGAAGCCTGCCAAGATCGCTACAGGTTTTGACCTCGGCGTGCCAATTTTCGTCGCGCAAGGCGACGTCGTTGAGATCGACACCCGCACTGGCGAATACCGCAAGCGCGTTTAAGGTTTGAGCGCCACTGGCGGCGCCATGCCGTCAGTGCTCATCCGTGGGGGCTGACAGACAATAGAGGTCATGAAATCCACTCAAGATCTTTCCGAAAGTCCCCTCGCCGACGCTTGGGCTGAACTGCAAGCGCATTCCAATCAAGGCTATGCGCTGAACCCAGACGCTTACCGGCTGGCATTTGCTGACCCCGAATTTTTATTGCGCCGCGAAACCCGTGGCTTGCGCATGCAGCTTGAAATGCTCAAGCCCGAGTCGGAGCAGCAGGCGCAAGGTGTTGAAAACACCATCGTGGTGTTTGGTAGTGCACGATTTCCAGCGCCAGAGCAAGCCAATGCAGCCCTGGCAGCCGCCAAAAAATCAGGTGATGCTGCCGCCATCGTGCTGGCTGAGCGTCACGTTCGAAATTCAAAATACTACGACCAAGCTCGCCTCTTCAGCCGACTCGTGGCCGCCCACAGCAAAGCCAGTTCACCCCAAGAGCAATTGTTCATCTGCACCGGTGGTGGCCCCGGCATCATGGAAGCGGCCAACCGCGGTGCGCACGATTTGGGCATGCTGAATGTCGGCTTGAACATCGCCTTGCCGCATGAACAAAATGCCAACCCGTATGTGTCGCCGTCGCTGAACTTCAAGTTCCATTACTTCGCCATGCGCAAGATGCATTTCATGATGCGCGCCAAAGCCTTGGTGGCTTTTCCGGGTGGCTTCGGCACGCTCGACGAGTTGTTTGAAGTCATCACACTGGTGCAAACCAAAAAAGCCAAGCCGGTACCTATCATTTTGTTTGGCAGCAGCTACTGGAAACGACTGTTGAACTTTGACGTACTCATTGAAGAAGGCGCCATCTCACCGGAGGACTTGGATCTGTTGACTTACGTGGACGATCCGCAAGATGCTTGGGACGCGATCAAAAGCTTTTACGAGTTGTAAATCTAAGACCCGTGCGAGCCATGTGGGCTGGCCGGCAAACTGTCTTTCAGCAACCATGCCGCACGCGCCCCCGTCCCCACCACCGCCCCGGTGATCCAGAACACGCCGGCCACGCCAATGATGGCCCCGGCCGTGCCGAACAACAAAGGCATGATCACGCTAGACGCGTTGATCGCCATCAGGCGCAAACCCAGCGCTTCGCCATGCCGCGCCTCAGGCGTGAGCTGGTGCAGCATGCTCATCACCATAGGCTGCACCATGCCGAGCGTCACCCCCAACATGACCGAGCAAACGCCCATGGCCAGCGCGGTGGTCGTCAACGGATAAACACCGAACAGCAACCCAGTGATCAGCATCGCTGTACAGAGCACCGCCCACTCGCGAACGCGGTTGGCGATCAAGGGCAAGAGCATTCGCACAGCCGCAGCCGCGATGGCGAAGGCGCCCAGAATCGTCCCAATCACCGAAGCCGGCATACCGCGCTCAAAACCCAGTACCGGCACCACAAAGGTGTGTACATCCCAGCATGACGACAAGAACCAGTTGACCAACATCAACTGCCTGAATTTCGGATCGTGCAGCAGGTCCCAGGTCTTGGTTGGCACACTGCCTGGTGCGGCAATGATGGGTGGCAACTCTTGCACACGCCGGAGCAACCACCAGCTGGCCAGCGGCAGTATCGCCATCATCAAAAAAGCCGCCCGATAACCCATCACGCTGCCCGGGTCTGTGCCCACATGGTCAATCAACAAGCCCGCTGAAAAGGGGCCGATGAAATTTGAAATCGCCGGGCCGATGGATAGCCAGCTGAAGACTTGACGCAGCTGCAATGCGCCATGGGCTGCACGACCTACGTGGCGTTGCAGCGCAATCACCGCTGAGCCGGTCGCCCCACCCGTCATCAGGGCGGCGAAGCACAGCACCGGAAACACAGGAAAAGCCATGGCAGCGCCGGCCCCCGTCATGGCTGCGATCATGCTGAAGATCATCGGTTTTCTGAGACCGTGGCGGTCGGCATAACGCCCTGCTGGCATGGCTAAAAAAACCTGCGTCAAGGCGAACAAGGCCAACAGCACACCCACCGCAGCCGGGCTGTAACCTTCGCGCAAAGCCAGCAGCGGCGCGGCCATGCGCGTCCCCGCCATGCAGGCGTGCAGACAAATCTGCGCCAAGATGATGCGGGCCAGTTCTCGGTTCATCTGTATCAGCTCATGAAGCCTTGTTAATCAGCGTCACGGTCCAAAGGGTCCATGGGAATCAGCCGGGAAGACTCGGCCTCAGGCAAGGCCTCCACCTGCCGCAGCGCCTTGCCCATGACACGGCTGCGTTGCTCGGCGCTGTTCAGGGTGTTCAGCACCGTCTCGGTCTGCGACTTGACCTTCGCCAGTACGTCACCAAACTTGCCAAATTCGGTTTTGACCGCGCCCAGCACTTGCCAAACCTCGCTCGAACGCTTCTCCAGCGCCAAGGTTCTGAAACCCATTTGCAGCGAATTGAGCATGGCCAGCAAGGTGGTCGGGCCCGCCAGCACCACGCGGTGATCACGCTGCAGGGACTCCATCAAACCCGGACGCCGCAGCACTTCGGCGTAAAGCCCTTCGGTCGGCAAAAACAAAATCGCAAAGTCTGTGGTGTACGGCGGCTCGATGTATTTGTCACTGATGGATTTGGCTTCAAGGCGAATGCGCAGCTCCAGCGCCTTGCCCGCCACCTCGGCGCCCGCTGCGTCAGCGCGTTGCTGAGCGTCCAACAAGCGTTCGTAATCTTCATTCGGAAATTTAGCGTCAATCGGCAACCACAATGGCTCGCCGGAATCACTGCGGCCGGGCAGCTTGATGGCGAAGTCCACCGTGTTTTTGCCGCCGGGACGGGTGGCAATTTGGGCTGCGTACTGGTCGACCGTGAAGACCTGCTCAAGCAAGGCGGCGAGCTGGGCTTCGCCAAAAATTCCGCGCGTTTTGACGTTTGTCAGCAAGTGCTTGAGATCACCCACGCCCTGCGCCAGACTTTGCATTTCACCCAAGCCTTTGTGCACTTGCTCGAGCCGGTCAGCGACTTGTTTGAAGCTTTCACCAAGCCGGGTTTCGAGTGTGGCTTGGAGTTTTTCGTCCACCGTCGCCCGCATCTGGTCTAGCTTTTTCTCGTTGCCTTCTTGCAAAGCCGTGAGCCGCTGCTCGACAACCAAACGCACTTCGCCGAGCTTGCGTTCGTTGCCCTCTGAGACCTGCCGCAATTGTTCGTTCAAGCCATCGGAAAAGCGCTGCAGCGTCTCAGACACCTGCTGCTGCATGGCGCCCAATTGCATGCGGAAGGAATCAATTTGCTCGTTTTGCGTGCGCGCCACATCGCTGGACTGCGCCAGCAGCGCTTGCTGAAACAGCGACAGTCCTTGCGTCAGTTCAGCACGGGTGCCGCGTGCGCTGGTCTGCACCTCCGCGCGAAGTTCACGCTCCAACCGCTCGTTGGCCGAGGCCAGACTGGCCAACTCGTTCAAGACCTTTTGCGGGTCTTCAGGCCGCCCGCGCTGCTGAGCAACCAGCAAGGCCAACAGCAGCAACACACTGACAACCGCTAGTACCAACAACAACCACACAAACACATCCGACATGAAGGCCCTTATCAACGGTCTAACGCGCTAGCGCTGAAACGTGCTCACTAAAAAAGTAACTTACCGACGCTCAAGCACTGCGGCATTGAGTGGCGTGAGGGGTGGCTTACCGCTCAAAAAGGCGATCAAGTTGTCTGCCGCCAAAGCCGCCATGGCAAGCCGGGTCGGGATCGTCGAGCTGGCGATGTGCGGGGTCAGCACCACGTTCGGCACTGTCAGCAAATCTGGGTGCACCTTCGGCTCGCCTTCAAACACATCCAAACCAGCAGCCGCGATGACCTTGTTTTTCAGCGCTTTGGCCAAAGCCGCGTCATCCACAATGCCGCCGCGCGCGATGTTCACCAGCGTCGCCGTGGGCTTCATCAGCGCCAGCTCAGCAGCACCGATGGTGTGATGGGACGCAGCAGAATAAGGCACCACCAACACCACATGGTCGGCAGTCTTCAACAACTCTTCCTTGCTGACATAACTGGCCTTGCAGTTCGCTTCAAGCGCAGCGTCGAGGCGCGAACGGTTGTGGTAAATCACCTTCATGCCAAAGCCATGCGCACCGCGCTTGGCAATGCCCTGGCCAATCCGGCCCATGCCCAAAATGCCGATTGTCGAGCCATGAATGTCAGAACCGGCAAACATATCAAAGCTCCACTTGGTCCATTTTCCAGCGCGTAAATAATGCTCACTTTCGGTGATGCGGCGGGCTGTCGCCATCAACAGGGCAAAGCCAAAATCTGCGGTGGTTTCAGTCAGCACATCGGGCGCATTGGTGGCCAACACGCCCGCAGCCGTCATCGCATCAATGTCAAAGTTGTTGTAGCCCACGGCCATGTTGGCGCAGATTTTGAGGTCGGGACAAGCTGCCAGCACTTCGCCGTCAATCCGTTCGCCGCCGGTCGTGAAAACACCCTGCTTGCCTTTCAACCGCTCAATCAGTTCAGCTTTCGACCAGAGCACATCGTTCTGATTCGATTCCACTTCGAAATGCTGCGACAGGCGTTCAATGATTTCTGGGAAAACAGCACGTGCGACCAAAATTCGATGCTTCATATTTCTTCCTTAGTGAGTCATGTTGTATTGCAGTATGTACAGAAATGCACCAGCAAAATAACCGAGCAGTGCATAGACACTGATCTTCTTCATGTACCAGATGAAGTCAATTTTTTCGATACCCATGGCGGCTACGCCAGCAGCGGAACCGATGATCAAAATCGAGCCACCGGTACCAGCGCAATAGGCCATGAATTCCCATAAAAAGCCGTCAGCTGGGTACTGCGTCAAGTTGTACATGCCCATCGACGCGGCCACCAAAGGAACGTTGTCGACCACGGCACTGACCAACCCAATCAACATGACGATGAGGTCTTGGCGCCCGACTTCTTTGTCCAGCCAGCCAGCCATCGACTTCAAGATATGGGTGTGCTCCAGTGCGGCAACCGCTAGCAAAATGCCGATGAAAAAAGTGACCGTACTCATGTCGATGCGCGACAACGCACTGACCAGGGTCAGATGTTCCTTTTGATCGTCTTGCTTATGGCGATGCAACAAATCGCCAACCATCCAAAGAATTCCGAGGCCCAACAATATTCCCATAAATGGCGGTAGATGGGTCCATGTTTTAAAGATGGGCACAGCCACCAACACACCCAGCCCCAAACAGAACATTAAATTTCTTTCGAAAGCTGTTGTTTGTGCAGTGCCCTCGCTGCTGGCTATGCGCAAAGGTGCCTCCACAAGCTTGCCGCGTAAGACCCATGCGACAGCGAGCAAAGGCACCAGCAAGTTAGCCATGGAGGCAATGAACACACTCTTCATGATGGCCAGCGTCGAGATTTGCCCACCAACCCACAACATGGTTGTGGTCACATCGCCAATGGGCGTCCAAGCCCCACCGGCATTCGCAGCAATGATGATGAGGCCAGCGAAGAAGAGTCGATCATCGCGCTTGTCGAGCAACTTTTTCATCAACGAGACCATGACAATCGTCGTGGTCAAGTTGTCCAAAATCGAACTCAGGAAAAATGTGACAAGACCGACCAGCCACACCAA
Source organism: Comamonadaceae bacterium (assembly GCA_947451205.1). Classification (GTDB taxonomy): domain Bacteria; phylum Pseudomonadota; class Gammaproteobacteria; order Burkholderiales; family Burkholderiaceae_C; genus Polaromonas. The sequence goes on along the minus strand of CANFZL010000098.1, from coordinate 2,996 downwards.
GGTCGACAGTTTGGACGTCCGGATGCGCGAGGTGATGACCTCAAACCCATTATGAGAATCGACCACTTCAACGATGGTCATGGCGCCGATCAAGAAAAAAACAATCTGCGCCGTGGCCATCAGTGATTCGCCAAGCTCCGCGCTGATGACTTGGCCATCACCCCCCATCGAAACGGCATAAATGGTCCACAACAGACCAGCCCCAATCAAGGCCGAAGCCGACTTGTTGATTTTTAGCGCTTGCTCAAAAGCGATGGCTGCATAAACCAGTACAAAAACAATGATCAGAGCTGTCAACATGATAAAAACCCCTCATTCAGTCGTTGCACTAACAATTCGTAAAATCTCTGATGCGCTATTCAATCTCAAATACCTGACGCAAATAATCCAAATACTTCACGTCATCGCACATATTCTTGGACGGTGTGTCCGACACCTTGGCCACTGGTTGCCCATTGCACTGAACCATCTTGATGACAATCTGCAGCGGCTCGTAGCCCAGATCGTTGCTCAAGTTGGTGCCAATGCCAAAGGCCAGTTGGCAACGCCCCTTGAACTGGCGGTACAGCTCAATGGTTTTAGGCACGGTCAAGCCGTCGCTGAAGATGAGGATCTTGGTGCGCGGGTCAACTCGGTTGATCAGGTAATGTTGGATCAGTCGTTCACCCCAAGCGGATGGATCGCCGCTGTCATGTCGGGCGCCGTCAAAAAGCTTACAAAAGTACATGTCGAAGTCGCGCAAAAATGCGCTCATGCCGTAAACGTCACTCAGCGCAATTCCGAGGTCGCCGCGGTACTCTTTCGCCCATGACTCAAAGGCAAACACCTGACTGTCGCGCAATCTTGGACCCAACGCTTGGCAGGCCTGCAAAAATTCGTGCGCCATGGTCCCCAACGGCGTCAGACCCAACTTCATGGCAAACAGCACATTGCTGGTGCCAGCAAACTGCCCAGCCGTGCCAGCACCTAGGCGGGCTGTGAGCGTGCGCAAGACCTCTTCGTGCCAAGCACGGCTGTAGCGTCTGCGTGTCCCATAGTCGGCAATTTTGAGTGCGCTCAGGCCTTCACCCTTGAGCTGCTCAATCTTCACGTCGAGACGGCGACGACCTTCCGAGAGATCGGGCAGCTTCTGGGTATTGCGAAAGTAAACCTCATTGATGATGGCCAGTATCGGAATTTCAAATGGGATGGTGTGAAGCCAAGGGCCTTTGATTGCCACATCAATTTCGCCTGACGACAAGGCCGTGACCGTGACGTATTTTTCATTCAAACGAAACAAGCCCAGAAAATCCACAAAGTCGCTCTTGATGAAGCGCATAGATTGCAAATAGGCCAGTTCAGCATCTTGAAAGCGCAAGCTGCACAGTGCACGAATTTCTTCGCGTATTTCACTCACCATTGGCGCCAGCGGGCTAACACCCGGACTGGCTGCGTTACGGCACTTAAAGCGGTATTCGACCTGAGCACCTGGGAATTGGTGCAACACCACCTGCATCATGGTGAACTTGTACAGATCGGTGTCGAGCAGACTGGTGATGATCATGACTGGGGCAGCGCCGCGGGCGAGCACGGCTTTGTCTGCAAAAGTAGGCCTTGAATCAGTGACGCGGTGAGACGCTCAGCCGAGGAAGTCAACTTCGAACAACAGGGTTGCGTTTGGCGGAATCACACCACCAGCACCGCGTGCGCCATAGCCCAACTCAGCAGGAATGACGAGGCGGCGAGTACCACCAACCGACATGCCCTGAACACCTTCGTCCCAGCCGCGAATGACTTGGCCAGCACCGAGCGAAAAGCCAAATGGCTGACCACGGTCTTTGCTAGAGTCGAACTTAGCGCCCTGAACGCCGTCGTTGAACAGCCAACCGGTGTAATGAACGCTGACTTCTTGGCCAGCCTTGGCAATCGCGCCAGTGCCGAGCACGGTGTCTTCATATTGGAGGCCTGATGGAGTAGTGGTCATGGTCATGAAAAAACGCTTTCAAAGAAAATAAAAAAGGCAACCCCTGACTTTACCCGCAACCAGTGCGCGTCAGGGCTCATCTCACCCAAGTGGTGAAGTCTTCTGCACTGACGCGGGGCGTATGGAACGTATTCACCAAGGCCGACTCGTCGGCATAGCCCAGCGCCATGCCGCAGACCAGCATTTCATCTGGGCCAGCGCCAATGTGCGGCAGGATGATGTTGGCAAAACCATTCCAGGCGGCTTGCGGGCAAGTGTGCAAGCCATGGCCCCGGGCGGCCACCATGATGCTTTGCAAAAACATGCCATAGTCAACCAAGCTGCCTCGGTTCAATACACGGTCAATGGTGAACATGAGGCCGACTGGTGCATCAAAAAATCGGTAGTTGCGCTGTTGCTGGGCGTGCATCTTGTCTTTGTCGCCCTTACCGATACCGAGCAGTCCATACAGGCCCCAGCCGTTTTCTCGCCGACGCTCGATGTAGGGCGAGACCCATTTTTCAGGGTAGTAGGCGTACTCTTCCTTGTACTCAGACGCGAGCTCCGGATTGGCACGGATCGCATCATGCGCACTGCAGACTTTGTCGACCAACGTGTCACGGGGCGCGCCTTGCAATACGTACACCTTCCAGGGCTGGGTATTAGTGCCCGACGGCGCGCGGCTAGAGACCTCCAACAAATGCATGATGATTTCCCGGTCAACAGCTTGGGGCAAAAATGCCCGTGCAGACATGCGGCTGATGATGGCTTGATCGACCGGATTCACGGCATTCTTCGTATTTGCAGGGCTGTTACTCACTTGAGGCTGTCCAATCTTGATGGCTTGATTCAATGCAAAGTTCAACGCAAACGGATTTCCATAATTTCGAACTCCAGTGCGTCCTGGTATGTCCGCAATTCTCGCTGCGCGAGATACAGCAAAATTTTTGGTGCATGTGCTTTGACCACACGGGGCAGCAAGAAACCGATGGCGATGAGCGGCAAACCGGCCAAGGTATAACCAGACCAGCTCAACGCGGTGCCAAGGCCGATG
>CANFZL010000097.1 GCA_947451205.1 Comamonadaceae bacterium | reverse complement strand
GCCTTGATGGCCGTGATTGGCCTGAACGTTTACCTGTACACGATCATCCCCAAAACATTTTTTCCGCAGCAAGACACCGGCGTGATTGTGGGTGGTGTGCAGGCCGACCAAGGCAGTTCTTTTCAGATGATGCAAAAGCGGGTGGACACTTTTGTCGCCATTGTTCGCGCCGATCCAGCAGTGTCCAATGTCAGCGGTTCCACCGGCGGCGGTCAGCGCAACTCGGCTAATTTTTACATCACCCTGAAGCCACTGGCTGAGAGAAAACTCTCCGCTGATGCAGTGGTCGGACGCTTGCGCGGCAAACTCGCCCACGAGCCCGGTGCGAACTTGTTCTTGGTGCCGGTACAAGACATCCGCATCGGTGGCCGGCAGTCGAATGCCCAATACCAGTACACCTTGCAAGCGGACGATCTGGAGCAGTTGCGCACTTGGGAACCGCGCATCCGCAATGCACTGTCGCGCCTGCCAGAGCTGACCGACGTCAACACAGATCAGCAAGACAAGGGCATGCAAACCTCCCTGGTGATTGACCGGGATGCTGCCGCCAGGCTCGGCGTGAGCATGAACACCATCGACACCACGCTGAACGATGCCTTTGGCCAACGACAAGTCGGCGTCATCTACAACCCGCTGAACCAGTACCGCGTGGTGATGGAGTTGGCGCCTGAGTTTCTGCAGAGTCCTTCGACTTTGCAACGTTTTTACGTCACCAGCAACACTGGCGCGCAGGTACCGCTGGCCTCCTTTTCTCGAATCGAAACAACGACGACCCCGCTTTCTGTCAACCACCAAGGCGGCGCGCCTGCGTCGACCATCAGCTTTAACTTGCCGTTGGGGGTGTCGCTGTCGCAAGCCACCATCGCCATCGACAGCACCATGACGTCGCTGGGTTTGCCAGTGTCGGTGCGCGGTAGTTTTGTCGGCACAGCCAATGCGTTTCAAAAATCGCTGGCGTCGCAGCCGCTGCTGATCGCGGCGGCGATCGTCACGATTTATCTGGTCTTGGGCATGCTCTACGAAAGCCTGATCCATCCGGTGACGATTCTCTCCACGCTGCCGTCTGCGGGCGTGGGCGCGCTGCTGGCCTTGTTGCTTTTCAAAAGTGAGTTCTCAATCATCGCGTTGATCGGCGTGATTCTGCTGATCGGCATCGTCAAGAAGAACGCCATCATGATGATCGACTTCGCCATTGCCAGGCAAAGGGCTGGCCAGGTCACGGCAGGCGCTGCCATCTACCGCGCCGCTTGCCTGCGTTTGCGGCCTATTCTGATGACGACCTTCGCCGCCATCTTCGGTGCCATCCCGCTGGCGCTTGGTTCTGGCAATGGTGCTGAGTTGCGTCAGCCGCTGGGCATCGCCATCGTCGGCGGCCTGATCCTCAGCCAATTGCTGACCCTTTACACGACGCCGGTGGTGTTCGTATTGATGGACCGGCTGCGACGGCCGAAACTCCAACCGAATAGGTTTTTATGACGTTCCGCACCCATCCCCTTGGCCTTCCATTGCTCGCCAGCCTGTTGCTCGTGGCCTGTGCTGCGCCGCACGTGACACAACCGCCGCCAGCGGTGGCAGCAGCGCAATTCAAGGAAACCGATGTGTGGCAACGCGCTGCCTTGACGGACACACTGCCGGTGGCCGACGCCTGGTGGACACTGTTCAACGATCCGGTTCTGAACGACCTGCAAGCCCGTCTGGTGATTGGCAACGAGAACCTGAAAGTCTCGATGGCCCAAGTGAGCATTGCGCGCGCTGCGCTTGACGCCAGTCGCAGCGCGATGTTGCCGACCCTGTCCGCCGGCTTGAGCGGCACGCGCAGCGAAAACACCGCCGGCGCCAATGCACTGAAAACGGCCAGCCCGCGCAACGCCCTGACGGCATCGGCCAATTCCAGCTGGGAAGTCGATGTGTGGGGCCGCCTGTCTGAGGCCAGCCGCGGCGCACAAGAAACTTTGCAGGCCAGCGCCAACGATCTCGCCGCCATCCGTTTGTCGGCCCAAGCCACTTTGGCGCAAACCTATTTTTCACTGCGCACAGCCGAGGCTCAACTGTTAGTGCTTAACAACAATGTGGCGGCTTACCAGCGCTCACTCAGCCTGACAGAGGCTCGCTACAGCGGCGGTGTGGCACCGCGAACCGATGTGCTGCAAGCGCAAACGCAACTCAAAAGTGCCCAAGCACTGGTGGCTGAGTCCGTCGCCCTGCGCGCGCAACTTGAGCATGCCATCGCTGTGCTGCTCGGCCTGCCACCGTCCTCTCTCGGTCTAGAACGCAGCGCGAAGGTTCCCCTAGCACCAGCCGTGCCGCCTCTGTTGCCAGCCACCTTGCTGGAACGTCGGCCCGACATAGCCGCAGCCCAGCGGCGGGTGGTCGCCGCCTATGCCCAAATTGGCGTGACCGATGCCGCTTTCTACCCGGCGCTCATCCTCTCGGGCAGTGCCGGTTATAGCAACACCTCCTTGTCTAATTTGGTCAGCGCGCCGAACCTACTCTGGTCGCTCGGCACGTCGATGACACAAGCCATTTTTGACGGCGGTCAGCGCAAATTCGCCAGCGTCCAAGCCCGCGCCGTGGCGGATCAAGTGACGGCCAGCTACCGGCAAACCGTGCTCGTCGCGCTTCAGGAGGTCGAAGACAACCTGGTGTTGGCGGATCAACTGGCGCGTGAGTCTCAAGTGCAGCGGGAAGCCCTGCAGGCCGCCAAAATGACTCTGGACATCACGCTTGAGCAGTACCGCGCCGGCACGGTCAGTTACCTCAATGTGGTGAGCGCCCAGACAGCTGCGCTGACCATTGAAAACAGCTTGTTGATTGTGCAAAACCGGCAACTCGCCGCCGTCAATCAGATCTTGAAAAATATCGCTGGGCGCTGGGAACCCGCGCGATAAATTTTCGGGCAAAAACTACGCCTTATTCAAGCCTTCTTTGACACGCTCAGGCGTCAAGGGCAAGCGCCTGAATCGAACGCCGGTAGCGTCGAACACAGCGTTGGCCAACGCAGCACTGGTTGGGCCTTGAGAGGCCTCGCCCGTCCCCAAAAATGGGGCGTTAGGGCGGTCGATCAACACCACGTCGATGGGCGGCACTTCAGAGAAAGTCAGGATCGGGTAACTGCTCCAGTCATTGGACAAGACTTTGGTGTCGTCAAACTTCACTTCTTCTTTGAGTGACCAGCTCAGCGACTGAATCATGCCGCCCTCAATTTGGTTCATCACGCCATCTGGATTGACGACTTGGCCGGTGTCTGACGATGCGACTGCGCGAATGACACGAATACGTCCGGTCTGCCGATTCACCTCGACCTCCATCGCCACAGCGCAATAGCCGGCGATGTTTTTGTAGCGCGCAAAGCCGATACCGCGGCCGCGGCCTTCGGTCTTGCGCCAGCTCGCCCAACCAAATTTTTCAGCCGCCTTGCGCAAGGCCTCACGCGCTCGTTCATCTTTCAAAAATCGCAGGCGGTACTCGACCGGGTCAACTTGGGCCGCCACGGCCAATTCGTCAATGAAGGACTCAATCGCAAAGACATTGGCATAAGCCCCCAGACCTCGGGTAGACGATGCCCGGAGTGGCATCTCCGTGATGAAGTGGGTCAGTACCTGGTGGCCTGGGAAGTCATACAAGGCGATCGCATTGCGGTCGGCCGCATAGTTGGGGCCACCGGCATTGACCGGCAGCGGCATGCTGAACGGCTTGGCCAGATAACGCGCAGACAACAGGTTGCCCGGCTCGCCGCTGGGCCGTGTGCCGTGCGGTGTCGACCACAACTGCAAATCCCAGTCGAGCACGTTGCCCTGCTCGTCCAACCCTGCCTGGGTTTGGATCACCATCGCAGAGCCATAGGGCTCCCACAGGTGCTCTTGCTCACGGGTGTACTGCAGGCGTACGGTTCTCCCGGGCACGGCGGCCGCCAGCAACGCGGCGTCAGCGGCCGCATCATCGGCTAAGTTGTGGCCATAACAACCAGAGCCTTGCATGTGCTGGCAGCGCACCTTGTCGGGCGCCATGCCCAACATTTTGCTGATGGCCAAAGCAGTTTCAAAAACCGACTGACTGTGCGTTTGAATCAGCATCACACCGTCTGCACCCAGGGTGGCCATCGCCGCCGAGGTGCCTATTGAGGCGTGCATGTGGTATGGACGGTAGTAGGTGGCCTGCATCGTTTTGGCAGGCACCGGGCCTCCCACACGGGGTTGCACTTTGGTTTGAATAATTTTGTTGGGCGTCGTCTTGCGCAGCCAGTCAAAAATTCCATCGTGACCCGGCAAAACTTTGTCGACTTTCCATTTAGCGGTCGCTGTCAGTGCTTTGGCGGCGGTCAAGGCTTGGCCTTCGCGCTTGGCGATGACACCCAAAAAACTGCCGTTTCGAACAACCTTCACCACACCTGGCATTCTTTGAACCAAAGCAAGATTCACGGACAGCAATTTAGCTTGGTAGGTTGGCGGCCGCACGATGTGACCGTAAAGCATGCCCGCAGGGTGATGCTCCTGCAGGAACATCTCTTGCCCCAGCATTTTGGGGGTCAAGTCCACACGTTGAACTGGGCGTCCAATGTAGCGGTACTCGCTGGCCGGTTTGAACTTGACCTGTCCTGTCGCCTCCCGATTCAGCGCCTCGCCAACAACCAGATCCCAATACGCCACCTGCGCGCCCGAAGTGGATTGAATCAAGCCATCTTTGACGCTGAGCGAGGTGACCGGTTGCTGAAGCTTGTCAGCGGCGAGCTGCAACAAAATAGCACGCACTTCGGCAGAGGCTTGTTGCACAGCCGTCGCGCAATAAGGCATGGAGAAAGACCCGGCCGTGACGCCTTCATTCGGCACCAACGCTGTGTCCCCTGAAATCAATTGAATTCGCTGCAGATCGATGTCGAGTTCGTCAGCGCAGATTTGGCTGACCGCCGTCAAAATACCTTGACCCAATTCGACCTTGCCCACCATCAGCGTGACGGTTTGGTTGGCGTTGACACGCAACCAAGCGCTGAGATTGCGAGTGGTGTTCAAGTCACCGGCTAAACGCGGTTTAGCGCTGGCAGTGGTTCCTTGCGACAGGGCATCCTCCAGAGGAATGGCAAAAGCCAGGGTCAGGTAACCGGTCGACTGTAAAAAGCTGCGCCGCGTGGCATTGATTTTCAGGCTCATGGTCAAGCTCCCTGCGCTGCACGCAACACCGCCCGCACGATGCGGTTGTGCGCCCCACAGCGACACAAGTTGCCGTCGAGTGCGGAGCGAACTTCTGCATCGCTTGGCTTCGGATTACGGTCGAGCAGGGCTTGCGCCTGAACGATCATGCCCGAGGTGCAATAGCCGCATTGAGCCGCTTGTTCGTCGATAAAAGCTTGCTGCAGACGACTGGGTTTGTCGCCATCCATCAAGCCTTCAAGAGTCGTCACGCTGCGGCCAGCCACTGCAGACAGAGGGGCCATGCACGAGCGCACCGGGTTTCCGTCGACCATCACCAAACAAGCACTGCATTGGGATTTTCCACAACCGAATTTACAGCCGTTCATTTGGAAGTCATGAGCCAATACCTCCAACAAGGGCGTCGCGTCAGGTACGGGTGTACGCACCGGCTTCCCATTCAATTTAAAGCTGATCAAAAGACATCTCCAGTTGTTTTTATACGCGGAATTTTCAAGCTTTGAGACCCAACATGCGGCGTGCATTGCCGCCAAGAATCGCGGCGCGCTCTGCGTCGGTCAACGGCGTATTCATCACATGGTCAACCGGATGCTGCTCCCATGGGATCGGATGGTCGGTACCCAGCACGACTTGCGTCGCCCCGACTTCAGCGACCAGATGGCGCAGCGCCTCAGGCGTGAAAACGAGGGCATCGAAATAAATCTGGCGGATGTACGCGCTGGGCTTTTTCTTGAGTTGAATAGCTGGGTTGCAATTGGAGGGAGAGACAAAGCAGCTGAAGTCCATGCGGGGGGCGTAGCTACCGAGGTAGCCGCCACCATGCGCCGCGCAAATTTTGAGATTGGGAAATTTATCCAGAACGCCTTCAAAGATCAGGTGTTGCAAAGCAATGGTCGTGTCGAGCGGGTTGCCGATGACGTTCGACATCCAGCCATTCCCCTTGAAACGCTTGGCCAGCTCGGGCGTGCTTTGCGGATGAATGAACAAGGTCGCACCCAGCGCTTCGGCCCTAGCCCAGACCGCATGAAATTTCGGGTCTGAAAAATCGTCCCCGGCAACACTGCCGCCGATGGCCACACCGCGGATACCCGGCAGCGTCATGGCGTGCTCAAGCTCTTCTAGGGCCAAGTCGGGAAACTGTAAAGACAAGGATGCGAATGCAGAAAAACGATCGGGCCTGGCCGCACAGAGCTCAGCCAACTTGGTGTTTTGAAGCCGCACGATAGCGGCCGAATTGAGTCGGTCACGCCGATACCAAAAAGGGTTGATGCTGAGCACTTCCATGTCGATGCCCATCGCGTCCATAGCCGCCAAGCGCTCTTCGATCACGATGAAATGCTCAGGGACGCCCTTGACCGGGGGCAACACCCCCTTGGCATCTGCACCCATCAGCGCCAAGGCCTCCTGCACATAGCAGTGCGCATGAACATCGATCGTCTTGATGCGTTCGCCGTTGATCAGAATGGGCAGACGTCTAGAAGATGTTTGGCCAGGCGCTGGGACCCACGCCGATGATGCGTTGAAAGTACTGCAACCTGTGAGGGCGATGCCGGCGATCACCCCGGTTGTAGTGCCCATGAAATTTCGCCTAGAAGTCATCGTATTCCTCTTTAAATTGTCAAGACAGCGCTACCAGCAACCCAATCGGGGCCGATGGTAGGAGGTCGTTGTCAACCTGCCCAATACCTTATTTAATGACGTCCATACCGAGCTGATATAGACGTCAAAAATAAAATTGATTAGCATTAAAAATTAAAATAAATACAAATTATTTAATTCTTTAATACCCAATTTTGGACATTGAATTCAGTGAGGAATGCAGGTCATTGAGGACGGTCTGGCGACCGATCTACGTAGGGCAAAGCGCGTTCGTAGTAACGCAAATCCAAGAACTTGTCGGGCGCAGGTGCAATGCCACCCCACTGGCCTTCAATTTCAGCGCGCAAGGAAAGCATGTTGCGCATTCCCGTCATCTCGATGGCGCAATCTTTAAACAAACCGTGACCCGTGGTGGTCAGCGCCACATAGGTTTGCTCGGCAACACGGCGCTCCAACTTTAGATGGGTTTGCAGCGTTTGTATGACCTGCTCACGGTTGGTCGGATCTTGCGTGGCACGGCAGCCCTCAATATAAGCCGATAAAAAGCGCTGCAATGTACCCGCATTGGCCTCAGCCCAAGGGCGCATCACAAAGACACCGCTGGATTGGTAAAGACCAAACAAGTCCATGGTGCTGCCCAGGCTTTTGGCGCCACGCTCCTTCGCCACAAAACTCCACGGTGGATTGAGCATCGCTGAGTGCCCCTCTGGGGTTTCCAGAGATTTGGTTCTGATCTCTGTGCCGCCCAAAGGAATCATGATGTAGTCCTTGCCATCCACCAATCCAGCATTTTTTAGGATTTTTCGACCAATCAATGCGTAGGCCGTGTTGGTCGCATCGACGATGAAATTTTTATTCCGCAGATCAGACACCTGGTTGAATTCAGTTCGCACCATCAACTCATTCATGCCACCGTCACCGCCAGCGACGATGACCACATCTTTCTTGGCGACTTCGATCATGGCCACCGCGTTGTCCACCGCTGCCACAGCAATCTCGAACCGTCCGGCGGCCAAACCATCACGCTGCATGTCGGAATTAGGGGTGAACTGCAGCACGGGCGTGATCCCGCGCCGGGCGAAGGCCCCACGCTCGACGGCCATGTAAATGGGAATGTTGCTGGCACCACGAAAGACATTGACACGCAGGGTCACCGGATCATTAGGCGGGGGTGCCGCTGTCGGCGCCACAGCACAAGCTGACAACCACGCCAATACTGAAATCGCCGACACCATCTGCGCTGTGCGAATCCAAATTTTGGATTTCATGAAATCGTTCCGATCTTGTTGCTCAAGCAAAACACCTGAGACCCGGCAGGCCAAGGCAGCTTGGAGACCGGAAGATAACGTATTCCTTTTCCATCTAAAAGAGGATGCAGTGAAATTCAGTATTCCAGTTTTACTGCCGCTGTTTCAGCGCGAACGCAATGTCCGGCTCAGCAGTGCAACCGGCAGCAAGCCGACCAACACCAACGCCAGTGCGGGCAAGGCGGCTTCCGCCAAGCGCTCATCACGCGCCAACTGGTAGGTCACTACCGCCAGCGTGTCGCTGTTGAAAGGCCGCAGCACCAGCGTAGCCGGCAGCTCTTTCATGACGTCGACAAACACCAATAAGCCAGCGACGGCGACCGAGCGCTTGAGCAGCGGCCAATGGACGCGGCTGAGCAAACCCATGCCGGTGGTGCCCAGCATGCGGGCGCTGTCGTCCAAGCTGCTGGGAATGCGCGAATAACCGCTTTGCACCGACTGCAAAGCCACCGCGCAAAAGCGCACCAAGTAAGCCCAGACAATGCCCAGCGCCGTCGCCGTGACCCAAAAACCAATACCGGTTTGCGGAGCTGCCGCCTGCAGCCAACCGACCGGCAGCAGCAAGCCGACCACGATGACTGCGCCCGGCACCGCGTAACCCAAGCTGACGAGTTGCACGGCAGTACGGTTGAGTCCATGCGGTCGATGGCGTAGCGCAAAGGCCAGCAGCAGCGCGATGCCAGTGGCCAACACGGCGGTGAGGCTGGCCAGCCAAACGCTGTTGAAAGACCACTGCGCAAAAGACAGCCAAGACAAGTCATCCCAACCCGCTTGCAGTGGCCGCAGCATGAAGAGCACCGGCAGCACAAAGCCGAGCGCAATCGGCAGCGCGCAGACCAACCAAGCCAAAACAGCGCGCTGGCCATGCAGGCGTGTTGGCGCAGCGTCGGCAGCGCCCGCGCGGTCACCCCGCCCACCCGCAAAGCGCATGCGCTTTTGCGCAGTCTGCTCAATCTTCAACAGCACAGCGACGAACACCAGCAGCACCGTCGCCAGTTGCGCGGCCGCCAAGCGGTTGTCCATGCTGAGCCAGGCTTTGTAAATGCCCGCCGTGAATGTCTGAATCCCGAAGTAACTGGAGACACCAAAGTCGGCCAGTGTTTCCATCAGCGCCAACGCGATACCGGCTGCTACAGCTGGTCGGGCCAGCGGCAAGGCGACTTCGCGAATACGCCG
>CANFZL010000096.1 GCA_947451205.1 Comamonadaceae bacterium | reverse complement strand
CTTGGCGACAGCGTCAGGCTTGATGATGGAGAGAGTACGTTCGATAGCCATGAGGAATCCTTAACTTTTGAATTTTCGAGGGAGTGTTCAGAATGAACAAAGCCTAAGAGTTTAACCTGAGCGCGCTGAAGGTGCGCGCCAAAGAGTGAGCAGAAAGACCTTGAAGTTCAGCGATTGCCGCCTCGGCCGCCACCACCGCCACTGCCGCCTCGGTTACCACCGCCGCTTCCGCCGCCACGGCGTGGGCCACCGGTGCCACCGCCCCCTCCATAGCCACCTCCACCGCCATAACCACCACCACCTCCACCTCCACCGCCGCCGCGACGTTGGCCCTGCGCTTCACGTTGCTTGGTGAAGGTGTCAGCGCCGATGTAGCCAAACGAGGTTTTCATCGGGTCTGGCTGAGAGCCACCGGGCGGATTGTCTGATCTGGCAGAGCGATCGCCGCCGCGCGGCTGGCCTTGTCGGCCACCACCGCCACCGCCAAAGTTACCTTGACGTGGACCGCCGCGTGGGCCACCCGAACCGGGCGCACGACCACCGGGGCCGCCTCTTCCACGACCAGCATCGCGCCCTGTGTCTTGCCGCTGAGGCGGCGGCTGCAAGTCGTACGGCTCTGGCGCGTCTTCCCGCTGCGAATCGCCCGGCTGACGCTGCACAGGCGCACCCCGATTACCGCGTGAACGCTCTTGCCTAGGACCACGTCCCGTGCGGCCTTGACCCGGCGCCCCGTCCGCTTGACGCGGTGGTCGTGGATCGCCGCGCGATTCAGATCGGCTCACCGCATTCGTCAGCGCGGCGATGTCGTTGTCGTCAAGTTCAACGAAGGCGCCACGCTTGAGGCCACGCGGCAGCATGACTGCGCCATATCGAATGCGAATCAAACGGCTGACAGCATGACCGACTGCTTCAAACATGCGGCGCACTTCGCGGTTCCGGCCTTCAGAAATCGTCACCTTGTACCAGCAGTTGGCGCCCTCGCCGCCACCGGCTTCAATCGTGCCGAACTGAGCCATGCCGTCGTCGAGCTGCACGCCCTCTAACAAACGTTTTTTCTCTTCGTTGTTCAGGGCACCCAGCACACGCACAGCGTATTCACGCTCCAAACCAAAACGCGGATGCATCAGTTGGTTGGCGAGCTCGCCAGAACTCGTCAACAACAACAAGCCTTCGGTGTTCAGGTCAAGCCGGCCGACAGACTGCCACTTACCTTGGTACAGCTTGGGTAAACGCCTAAAAACAGTGGGTCGGTTTTGTGGGTCATCGTGGGTAACAACCTCGCCAGCTGGCTTGTGATAAGCGATCACACGGGCCGGCGGCGGGTCGATGCGCACGCGAACCGGCTTGCCATTGACCTTCACCGTGTCGCCAAACTGGATGCGCTGACCGACGTGCGCCGGCTCGGCGTTGACGGAAATTCGCCCTTCCAGGATGAGTTGCTCCATTTCCAAGCGCGAACCCAAACCGGCCTGCGCCAGCACCTTGTGCAGCTTCGGGCTTTCCGGCTGTGCCGACAACACGCGCTTAGATAAGACAACGGCGATATCCTCTTCGTCAGCGTCAAATTGACCGGTCACCACATCTTCGAACTGGTAAGCAGAATCGCGGACTGCTGCGACCTGTGGCCGAGGCGGTGGCGGTGGCGTAGGGCGACGCTGCTCCACCGCATCTTCAGGTGCTGCTGACTGCACCGCCTGCACCTCAGGCGTGATGGCATCAACAACCGGCCGAGGAGGCGTGTCGGTTGCGGGAACGGGGGGATCTGATGGGTTCATATGTCTTCGCGGGTTGGCTTGTCGGGGTCTTCGGGCGTCGTCTGTGTCTCAGTCTTTGACTCAGGCCCAGTCTCAATTTCTATCTTTAGGCTGATGTCGATCTCAGCGTCGATTTCCATCACGGTCTCGATCTCTGTTTGCACCACCATGGGCTCAGCCATCGGCGTCGGTTCCGACAATCCAAACTCGATCTGCTCAAGCATGGCGCCCTCGCCTTCGGCGCTGTTCATCGCTGGCAACTGGTCCAGCGACTCAACACCGAGATCATCCAAAAACTGTCGAGTCGTCGCGTAAAGCCCAGGCCGGCCCACAGTTTCGCGGTGGCCGATCACTTCGACCCAGCCGCGGTCTTCGAGTTGCTTGAGCAGCAGACTGTTGATCGTCACGCCCCGAATATCTTCCATGTCACCGCGTGTCACGGGCTGTCGGTAGGCAATTATCGCCAAGGTCTCTAGCGCTGCACGCGTGTACTTGGGTGGCTTTTCTGGGTGCAGCCGGTCCAAGAATTCACGCATCTCCGGGCGGCTTTGGAAGCGCCAGCCACTGGCCACGTGAATCAATTCAACGCCTCGACCAGCCCAATCGTCCTGCAACTGTTGCAACAGGCGTTTCAGGGTATCGGCTGACAACACACCATCGAAAAGCACCTCCATCTCGCGCACATGCAAAGGTTGCGGAGCGCAGATCAATGCTGTTTCGAGGACGCGCTTTGCATCCATCGTATTCATGAATTTTCAAATCCGTAAAAAAGCCGGGTGAGGCAGGCCTGGTTACAAACGAGGCGGGGGCACAGAGACGAGAGGTTCAGGATGGGGAAAAACATCCGGTGAGCGTAACGCTGGCAAGTAGTTAAGACTACAGTTTTCCATTGTAACTGAGGCCCAGCTCAGCCATAGCGGCCTCTAAGTCGACCGGCACCGGGGAAATAAAACTCATAGCCTCGCCGCTCACAGGGTGCTCAAAACCCAAGCGACGGGCATGCAGTGCTTGGCGCGTGAGTCCGACTGCAGGCTCACCACCATAAAGTGCATCAGACACCAGCGGATGGCCCAGCGAGGCCATGTGAACGCGAATCTGGTGCGTGCGGCCGGTGTACAGCTTGCAGCGCACGAGGCAGAAATCGTCGTGGTTATCAATCAAAGAAATATCGGTCATGGCGGTTTTGCCAGAATTTCGCTCCAAGTCGACCACCGCCATGCGCAGACGGTTGCGCGGGTCGCGGCCGATCGGCAGCGCCACCTGTTGTTGCCGCGATCCCAGCCACTCTTTGTGACCTACCGCCAAATAGTCGCGATTGACTTCCCGGGCCGCGATCATCTCGACCAGCCTGTCCATGGCTTCACGGGTTTTGGCAACCACCATCAAGCCGCTGGTGTCTTTGTCGAGCCGGTGCACGATGCCGGCGCGCGGCAGAAAACGCATCGCGTCATCACGACCCAACAAACCGTTCAGCAGCGTGCCACTCCAATTGCCCGGGGCCGGGTGCACCACCAAGCCCGCCGGTTTGTTGATGACCAGCAAATAGTCATCTTCAAAAACAACGTCCAAGTCCATGGCTTCGGGCTTGAAGGCTTGACTCTGAGGTGTTGGTCTAAGCTCGATTTGTAACAAATCGCCGGCCTTGACCTTGGCCGAGGTTTTGGTGACAACCTGCTTTTTCAGTTGAACTGCGCCGGACTCGATGAGTTGTTGCAAGTAGGTGCGAGAGAACTCGGGCACAATTCCAGCTAAGGCACGGTCAAGCCGCTCGCCATGTGCCGAAATAGGCACTTCGGCCTCGCGCAATTCGACCTCAACTACGCTGTCGGTCTCGTCAAGAGAGTCGTCAGCGATTACAGGGTCGCTCGATATAATTATTGGGCTAGGTTCAGAAACAGTCATTAGAGAGTCGATCACGATGTTGTTCAAATTATCGGCGCTTCAAGCCACGACTCGCACAGCTACCGCCGTTTTAATTGTCGGCGGGCTGATTGTTGGATGCGCGTCCACCCCTGTCGACCCCACTGCGACATGGAGCCCCAACAAAATTTACTCGGAAGCCAAAGATGAAGCTACGGCGGGCGCCTATGAAAAGGCCATTGGCTTGTATGAAAAACTTGAAGGCCGTGCAGCAGGCACACCGTTGGCACAGCAGGCAGAACTTGAAAAAGCTTACACCCAGTATAAAAACGGCGATCAAGTCAGAGCCATTGCCACATTAGACCGTTTCGTGCGCCTGCACCCGGCCAGCTCAGCGTTGGACTATGCATTGTATTTAAAGGGTCTGGTCAATTTCAATGACAACCTCGGTCTATTTAGCTCTTGGATTCGCCAAGATCTTTCAGAGCGGGACCAAAAAGCCGCCAAAGAATCATTTGAGGCATTCAAAGAACTGGCGACGCGTTTTCCAGATTCAAAGTACACCCCCGACGCTCGCCTGCGCATGACTTATATCGTCAACTCGCTGGCCGAGTCAGAAGTGCATGTGGCCCGTTATTATTTCAGCCGTGGGGCCTATGTTGCAACCATCAACCGAGCGCAAACTGCCATCAGCTCGTACCGTGACGTGCCAGCAATCGAAGAAGCGCTTTCGCTGATTTACCGCTCGTATGACGCCTTGGGTATGACTCAATTACGTGATGACACACTGCGTGTGATGCAAAAAAGCTACCCGGACAGCGCCTTCACCCGTAACGACGTCAAAGCTAAACAAGGGGCGTGGTACAAGTTTTGGTGAGCATATCGAGGCGTTCTAGCAACTCCGCCTCGCTCGTCAATCGCTGCATGGGTGGTAAGGCTTTCAGCAGCCGCCGACCATAGCCCATCGCCACCAAACGGGTGTCACACACAACAAGCACGCCCTGATCAGTTTCACGCCGAATCAGCCGTCCGGCGCCCTGCTTGAGGGCCACCGCCGCCTCTGGTAAAAAGTAATCGTTGAAGGCGCTGCGACCTTCAGACTCAATATGTTTTGACCGAGCTTCTGCCATCGGGTCATTTGGCGGCGGGAATGGCAGCTTGTCGATGATGACCAACTGCAAGGCATCACCCGGCACATCAATGCCCTCCCAAAAAGAAGCTGAGGCGACCAAAATGCAACCAGCTTCGCCGTTCGAACTGCCACGGCGAAAACGCTCGATCAGCACGCGCTTCGGCAAAGCGCCCTGCACCAACACGTCCAATTCACCTGAAGCGTCAAAGGTCTCACGCAAAATATCAGCGATTCCACGCAAGGCCCGCAAGGTCGTCGTCAGAACCATCGTCCGACCACCCAGACGCGCAGCCCACAAGGCTGTGGATTGCGCCACGCGGGTCATGTGAGCCGCCTCGCTGGGTTTCGGAAAATCTCGCGGCACATAGACCGCCGCCTGCGTCGCATAGTCGAACGGACTGCCAACCCGCAGTAGTTGCGCGCCAACCAAGCCGCACGGCTTGGTGAACCAGCTCAATTTATCATCATCACCGAGCGTGGCCGAGGTAAAAATCCAGGTCTTAGCAGCTTCCGGGTTGCTGCCAAGCACCTTGGCCTGCACGGCTTGTGCAATGTCCAGCGGCGATTCAACCAAACGCAGCTGTGTGCCAACCTCCAACCAGCGCACTGAGCCGGTCTGACAAGGCCCAGCGAAATGCCGCAGCCGCTCACCAAACTCAACGGCCCGCTCCAATAGACGTCCGAAATCAGGCGCAATTTCACTCACCGTGTCAAGCGCTTCAGCGGCGGCGGAGCAAGCATCTTCCATTTGTTCCAAGGCGAGCGCCCAAGCATCCGGGTCAACCGTTTCTGGGCAGGCGTCAGTCCAACGCAGCTTAGTGCCTGGATGGGCCTTACCGACACACAGGCGCAGTTCGCGCGCGGCGCGCTCAGTTTTGCCGGCAAGCTCTTGCCAGTCGGCCAAACCACGCGCCATTTGTAGTCCGGTACCGAGCAAATCTCGGCAAAAATCCAGCAACTGGCTGGTCGTGATGTTTTTGCCCAAAAACTGCACACCAGTTTCATTGAGCTGATGGGCTTCGTCAAAAATCGCGATGCGCACGGTCGGCAGTAGCTCGGCTACACCCGACTCGCGCACAGCCAAATCTGCAAAAAACAAATGGTGGTTGATGACCACCACATCAGCGGCCAGAGCCTCGCGTCGGGCCAGATTGACGTGACACGCGCGAAACCTCGGACAGGCCGCGCCCAAGCAATTTTCGCGCGTCGATGTGACAAGAGGAATCACCGGTGAGCGCTCGTCAAGTCCCGGCAGTTCAGCCAAGTCACCGGTGCGGGTGGTCTGCGACCATTCTTCAATGCGCGCCAAGGCATGCAGAGTGCTTCGCTCCGGCTGCATGGCTTCAGTACGAGCCTGCTCCATACGGTGCAAACACAAATAACTGCCGCGCCCTTTCAGCAGAGCCGTACTGACCGGCACACCCAAGGCTTCGACGAGACGCGGCAAATCGCGTCCAAACAACTGGTCTTGCAAGGCTTTGGTCGCTGTCGACAGCAAGACCCGCTCACCGCTGAGCAAGGCTGGCACCAGATAAGAAAAAGTTTTACCAACGCCAGTGCTAGCTTCGACCACCAACGGGTACGCGCCTTCTATCGCCCGCGCCACCGCCAGCGCCATCTCAGTTTGCCCACTGCGCGGCACGAACTGATCGGCAGCGCGGGACAATACACCGTCGGGTCCGAAAGCTTCTTCAACTTGCCGCTCAAGGTCCATCAGGCGGGCTCAGCCGGACGCAGGGAGGCTTCAAGTTGGGCGATCTTGTCGCGCAACACCAGGCGGCGTTTCTTCAAGCGTTTGAACAAAAGTTGATCAACAGGCAAGGCATGCGCCAGCGAATCGATCAGCGCATTCAAGTCAGCATGTTCGATGGTCATGTCGATAAGTCGCCTTTCGGCTGAATGCAGGTTCGTGAGCAAGGTGGAAGCCAGAAGTTCAGGGATAAGCCGGTAGAGATTTTCCGGTCGGCAGGCCTTCTTCGCGCAAGCGTTGTTCGCGCTCAGTCCGATTTTTTGCCGCCTGCTCCTGCCGTTTGCTTGTCGCCTCAACATTTGCGGCCGCTTGAGCGCCCTTAGACGCTGTTTCGAGGGCCTTACTTTGGTTGTTTTCTAATTTGCGGCCCATGCTGGCTTTGTTTGACTCCGCCTGCTCTGCTGAATTATCCTGATTAACCTCTCGCTGTTTAGCCCGTTCTGCTTGGTGAGCCGCATCCTGTTGAATTTTTGCAGCTTGATCGATTTTTTGCTGTTGCTGAAGGTTGAGCTTTTCTTCAGTCTTCAACAACTGATCGGCCGCGCTGATTTTCCTCTCGACCTCGTTGATCAAGATTTCCTGCCGCCGCAAATCTGCCAATCTCTCACGATAAGGCGGCAGCAGCTTGTCCCGGCAGCTATTGGCAAAGAACTTGCGAAAGCAAACAGCTTCTGCGGCTTTGAAGTCAGCTTCAAGCTTCTGTTTTTCAGCGGTGATCCGCGATCGCTCGGCAGCGCGCTCCTGCTGCCCGACATCATTCGTGGGCTGAGCCAATACAGTGCCAACCAAACTTAGCCAAACCGGCATTAAAAAAATAAATTTCATGTGAGCGTTGTATCGACATCACGGCGCTCGAGGGCCAAAAATTCTGCCGATTGCATTTCATTCAAGCGTGAAATGGTACGTGGAAATTCATGCGCCAGTGGGCCTTCGGTGTAGAGCTCTTCCGGTGCCACTTCAGCCGACATGATCAGCTTGACGCGGCGGTCGTACAAAACATCAACCAACCAAGTGAAGCGGCGCGCTTCAGACGCTTTGTTAACCGGCATGTGCGGTACATTGCTGAGCATCACCGTGTGAAATTGACTGGCCAGCTCTAAATAATCGTTTTGGGAGCGTGGTCCACCGCACAGCGTCTTGAAGTCAAACCAGACCAAGCCACCAGCTTTGCGCCGCGCATGAATCTGCCGCGCTTCAATTTGCAAAACTGGGTCTTCGTCGTGCGCTTCAGCCAAGCGGTTGAAGGTCTCTGCCATCTCCGCATCAGCCTCGGCGCCCAACGGCATGAGATAAAGCTTGAGTTGCTCCAGCGTGCGGCGACGGTAATCGGTTCCGTTGTCGACGCTCAACACTTCCAGATTTGCTTTCAGCAAGGCAATCGCCGGCATGATGCGATCCCGGTGCAAGCCATTCGGATACAGATCGTCCGGCTGAAAATTAGAGGTCGTGACAAAACCCACACCATTGTCAAACAAGGCTGCCAGCAGCCGGTGCAAGATCATCGCGTCCGTGATGTCGGCGACGTGAAACTCATCAAAGCAGATCAAGCGGTAGCGCAGAGAAATCCTGCGCCCCAACTCATCCAGTGGATTCACCGTGCCTTGCAGGCCCTGCAACTCACGATGCACTTCACGCATGAACTCATGAAAATGCAGCCGTGTTTTGCGCTTGAGTGGCACCGCGTTGTAAAAGCAATCCATCAGAAAGCTTTTACCCCGGCCAACGCCGCCGTGCATATAAACACCGCGCGGAACAGCTGGCCGATTGATCAGTTTCTTAAAAGCGTTAGAGCGCTTTTCTTTGAAACCCGCCCATTCTGTGGCGCAGCGCTCAAGCGCAGCGACCGCACGCAATTGCGCGGGGTCGCTGACATAGCCACGCGCCTGCAGTTCTGCCTCGTAGGCCGCATGGACTGGCAAGCGCTTCGGTTGGCTGGACAAACTCAAAAGCCCAGAAGACTTAGAAATTAAGCGTGCGCTTGTCAACCGCCAAAGCTGCTTCTTTGGTGGCTTCGCTGAGCGACGGATGCGCGTGGCAGATGCGGGCAATGTCTTCACTGCTGGCGCGAAACTCCATCGCCACCACACACTCTGCGATCAGTTCGCTGGCCATCGGGCCGACGATGTGCACACCCAGAATTTCGTCAGTGACAGCGTCCGCCAGCATTTTGACCATGCCGGTGGTGTCACCCAAAGCACGTGCCCGACCATTCGCCATGAACGGGAAAGTACCGGCCTTGTAAGCGCGACCTGCAGCCTTGAGTTGTTCTTCCGTTTGACCGACCCAAGCGATCTCTGGATTCGTGTAGATGACCCAAGGAATGGTGTTGAAGTTGACATGACCGTGTTGGCCTGCGATGCGCTCAGCCACGGCGACGCCCTCTTCTTCGGCTTTGTGTGCAAGCATTGGGCCGCGCACCACATCACCCACCGCCCAGACGTTGGGCAGGTTGGTTTTGCAGTCGCCGTCGACCACGATCGCGCCGCGTTCGTCGAGCGCCAAGCCAACGACATCAGCGGCAAGACCGATGGTGTTGGCCGCGCGACCAATCGAAATAATGAGCTTGTCGACGTCGAGCGCTACCGCTTCGCCCTTGGCGTTGGTGTAGGCGACTGAGACACCTTTTTTACCCGACTTGATCTCGCCGACTTTGACGCCGAGTTCAATCTTCAAACCTTGCTTGAAGAATGCCTTGTGGGCTTCTTTGGCGATCTGCTGGTCGACCGCGCCGAGGAAAGTTGGCAGGCCTTCGAGCACAGTCACTTCGGCACCGAGGCGGCGCCAGACGG
>CANFZL010000095.1 GCA_947451205.1 Comamonadaceae bacterium | reverse complement strand
CTCGATGCGACCCGCGCATGCGCCGCTGCGGAGGCGCAACGGGCAATGGACAGGTTGGCTACTCTACCTGCCAGTGATTACCGTCAGGCATTGATGAGTCTGGCTTCGCAGTTGCTTGAGCGGCGTGCGTAATTAATCGATTAGCCTTGATAAATCGCAACGCCTAGCAATATAGGGGACCCACGATTTCACTGCACAAGTCCTATTTTTTGGGTATTCGTTGTGTCGACTTCAAAAATTAACCTTGGGTATGAATAGACTTGGCGAATTACCCATAGTGATGCAAATAGATAGATTGAGTTTTTTCGGAAAAGGGTAACGGTGTGTTCGGACGTCTAAATTGAAGAGCGCAACCTTACAGAATGAGCTAACCAATAGTTTAGAATCTAGTTTTAATCAAAGGACTAACGATGAGCTCTTTAAAAGACCTGCTGTCGCAAATTGAATCCCTGCAAAATCAAGTAACTGAAGTGCGCCAGCGCGAGGTTGGTGAGGCGATCGCCAAAGTTCGTATGATTATTGAAGAGAATCAACTCACTGTCGGTGATGTTTTTCCAAGTGGTAAGTCAAAATCTGCGGCTAAGAAGACTGGTAAAGTCGCCGCTAAATACCGAGACCCCGTTAGCGGAAACACTTGGAGTGGCCGTGGCTTGGCTCCTAAATGGTTGTCTGGTAAGAACAAGGCTGATTTCTTGATCTCGGCTTGATCGTTTATCGATCCCTTACCTCCCTTTTTAAAAAGCCCACATATAAGTGGGCTTTTTTATTTCTTGCAAGGGAATAAGTATGCTCAAGCAATAGGAGTAGGCCCCAATTTGAGGGAAGTCAAAATTTTATGCTTGTAGCTTTGCCAGGCGTTGATGTCCTCACTTTGTTCTATTTCGGGAGATGTAGTTATTTGATTTACATTCTGCTTTTCTTCGACGATGATCGGCCATGAACTTGAAAGAAGCCCATCGAAGCCGATGACACACCGGCGGTCACGTTTTTGCATAAGATGTTGCAACAAGCCGTGAATATGCATGCCTCTGACCTTCATTTCGAGCCGTACGAGTTCAATTACAGAGTACGTTTTCGGATTGATGGTGAATTACGAGAAATGGCCACTCTGCCAGTCAGTCTAAAGGACACACTGGCATCCCGAATCAAAATTCTCTCTCGGCTTGATATTGCGGAAAAGCGCGTGCCACAGGATGGGCGCATGAAGCTGACGATCGAACCGGGGCAGAGCATTGACTTTCGAGTGAGCACCCTACCGACGCTATTCGGTGAAAAAATTGTTATTCGGATTCTCGATCCGAAGGCGGCGCAAATGGGCATGGATGCGCTGGGTCTTGAGCCGGAGGAAAAAGAACGTTTGCTGAGTGCCTTGCGTCGTCCTACCGGAATGGTGTTGGTGACCGGCCCGACAGGTTCGGGTAAGACCGTTTCTTTGTACACTTGCCTTCACTTGCTAAACCAACCTGGCGTTAATATTTCCACAGCGGAAGACCCCTCCGAGATTAACTTACCAGGCGTTAATCAGGTCAATGTCAATGAGAAGGCAGGTTTGACCTTTGCGGTCGCTTTGCGTGCCTTTTTGAGGCAGGACCCAGACATCATCATGGTCGGTGAAATTCGAGACTTGGAAACAGCCGATATCGCCATCAAGGCGGCGCAAACCGGGCATCTGGTGCTGTCTACGCTCCACACCAACGATGCTCCGACCACACTGACACGCATGCGAAACATGGGGATCGCCCCGTTTAATATTGCTTCGAGTGTCATGCTCATCACCGCGCAGCGATTGGTGCGAAAGTTATGCCAACATTGCAAAGTGCCCGCAGATATTCCAAGCGGAACATTGATCAATGCAGGTTTTAAATTGGCCGAGCTCGATGGCAGTTGGGCGCCCTACAGAGCGCAAGGATGCAGTGCTTGCAACCTTGGTTACAAGGGGCGTATCGGTGTGCACCAAGTCATGCCTGTATCGGATGAAATTCAGCGGATTATCCATCTGGATGGGAGTGCGAAGGAGATCGCGGTACAGGCTGAATTGGAGGGTGTGAGAAGTTTGCGGCAGTCGGGCTTGGCGAAAGTTAAACTCGGTTCGACTTCGCTAGAAGAAATTCTGAGTTGCACCAACGACTAACCAAACTGCTGACTAGAATCCTCGAACCTCATGGCCTTAGCTACAGTTTCACATCGACTCCGCGATGTTGTCTTCGAATGGGAGGGTAACAACCGCGATGGCAATCCAGTGCGCGGTCAAATTCGGGCGATGGGCGAAAACCATGCGATGGCTGTGCTGAGACGGCAGGGTGTTCAACCCCTGAAAGTCTCGCGACAGCGGCGAACATCTGGTCGCTCTATTTCTCCTAACGACGTGGCTGGTTTCACAAGGCAGTTGGCGACCATGATGAAAGCCGGCGTGCCGCTGCTCCAATGCTTTGATATCGTGGGCCGTGGTCACAGTAATCCGCGCATGGTCAGATTGCTCAGTGATATTCGTAGCGATGTCGAAACCGGTACATCCTTAAGCCTTGCTTTTGGCAAACAACCGTCTCATTTTAATTCTCTCTATTGCAATCTTGTGGCTGCTGGTGAGGCGGCAGGTATTTTGGATGTGTTGTTAGACCGCTTAGCGGTCTATATGGAAAAAACCGAAGCTATGAAATCGAAGGTTAAATCCGCCTTGAGTTATCCGGCAGCGGTCATGAGCGTAGCCATTGTCGTGATTGGGATCATCATGATCATCGTTATTCCGGCGTTTAAGAGCGTTTTCTCGTCGTTCGGCGCTGAACTGCCTACACCAACTCTTTTAGTTTTGGCGGTCAGTGAGTTTTTTGTAGCCTACTGGTGGCTCATGATCGTGGCGGGGGGTGTTAGTTTTTATGTTTTATTGCGGATGTGGCGGAGTAGCGAGAGATTGCAAAGATTGACGGACCGATGGATATTGACGTTGCCAGTCTTTGGCGTACTTCTCGAAAAGGCTTGCATTGCCAGATGGACAAGAACGCTCTCAGCGATGTTTGCTGCCGGTGTGCCGCTCTTGGACGCACTGGCGTTAGCGGGTGGAACCACCGGAAATTCTGTCTATGCGCAGGCAACTGTCACTATTCAAGAAAAAGTGTCGGCCGGAGTTAGTTTAAATGCCGCCATGGCGCAAACGGGTGTTTTTCCGAGCATGGTGGTGCAGATGTGTGCGATTGGGGAAGAGTCAGGATCGTTGGATCACATGTTGGGCAAAGCGGCAGATTTTTTTGAGGCTGAGGTGGATCAAAAGATAGCCGTCTTAGCGAGCCTTATGGAGCCCTTCATCATCGTGGTTCTTGGATCGCTGATTGGCGGAATTGTGATCTCGATGTATCTGCCGATCTTCGAACTCGGGCAGGTGATCTGATGCTGATCTCTCTGTGGTCGCACGCACTGCCCCTGCTGGCGGGATTGATCGGATTGATCATTGGCAGTTTCCTCAACGTCGTGATCCATCGTCTACCACTGATGATGGAGGAGCAGTGGGCCAAGGAGTGCGCCGAATTTTCGGAAAAAGACGCGGAACTAGATGCAGAAACTGCACCAGTTTTAAGCCTCTCACAGCCGCGCTCGCGTTGCCCGCACTGCGGTCACCCGATTGCTTGGCATGAAAACATTCCTGTCGTGAGTTATCTTTTTTTGCGCGGCCAGTGCTCTGCGTGCGGCGTCAAAATTAGCTTGCGTTACCCCTTGGTCGAATTGGTGATGGCAGGTTTGTTTTATTTTTGCGTGACGCGCTGGGGTGCGACTTTCACTGCGGTGGTTTGGTGCGGGTTTTCTGCGGCGGTGGTGACGCTGGCCATGATCGATTGGGACACTACCTTGCTGCCAGATGACATCACGCTGCCGCTGGTGTGGAGCGGTCTGATCGTCGCTGCGCTGCAGTGGAATCCTAGTGCCAGTTTGAGCGACGCCGTGTGGGGTGCTGTGGGCGGTTACCTGTCTCTGTGGGGAGTGTATTGGGCCTTCAAACTCATTACCGGAAAAGACGGCATGGGTTTTGGCGATTTCAAATTATTTGCGGCGCTGGGAGCTTGGTTCGGCTTGAATGCGCTGTTACCGATCATTTTGATGGCTTCGGTGCTGGGCGCGGTAGTCGGCATGGGTCTTAAGTGGTCGTCAAAATTGCGTGAAGGTGGCTATGTGCCCTTCGGCCCATTTTTGGCTATCGCTGGTTTGACGGCGCTGTTCTTTGGCCCACAGGCTATCTTGCGATGGACGGGGCTTGGACTACTATGACACAGCCCTTTGTGGCGCATCGCATCGGGCTCACCGGCGGCATCGGGAGTGGCAAGAGTACCGTGGCTCAGATGCTGGCCGAAAGCGGTGCTGTCATTGTGGATGCAGACGTAATCTCACGTCAGCTAACGGCCACGGGCGGCGCAGCTATCGAGGCCATCGGCCAAGTTTTTGGCGCGGCCTTCATCACGTCGTCTGGCGCTCTAGACCGGGACGCCATGCGTCAGCAGGTTTTTTCAAATCCGGTCGCGAAACTGCGCTTGGAGGCTATCGTTCACCCGCTCGTGGCGGCGCAGACTGCCCAGCAAGCCAGCGCAGCGGAAAGCAAGGGTGCCCGTTGTATTGTTTTTGACGTTCCCTTGCTGGTCGAGTCTGGCCGCTGGCGAGCACAACTGCATCAGGTGTTGGTGGTAGATTGCACTGAAGAACGGCAAATCAGTCGGGTCATGGCCCGAAATGGCTGGACCCGTGATGCGGTGAAAAAAGTCATGGACGCTCAAGCCAGCCGGGCGCAACGCCTGGCCGCAGCCGACATGTGTATTTACAACGAGACACAGTCGCTGGTCGAATTAGCCGGTCTGGCGCGGGCTGCAGCTGCACGCTTCGGGCTATGATCTAACGGTGCCCGGTTTGCCGGCCTCTCAACGTCGATAAAGATATCGCTGTGATCCTTTACGAGTATCCATTCAACGAACGCGTGCGCACGTATTTGCGCCTTGAACACCTGTTAGGCAGGCTAGGCGAATTGGCCGAGCGCGACGACCCAATCGATCACCATTACGCTATCACCACGATCTTCGAGATCATGGACGTGGGTGGCCGTGCCGATTTGAAAACCGACGTCCTCAAGGACCTTGAAAAACAAAAACATGTGCTGAATGGTTACCGAGGCAACCCGGCCATCTCTGAATCTGCGCTTGACGACATCATTGGTCAGTTGGACAGTTACTTTGCAAGCCTGAACGCGTTGCCTGGCAAGGCGGGTCAGTCATTGACGGAAAACGATTGGCTCATGGGGATTCGCAGCCGAGCCGGAATCCCTGGCGGCACGTGCGAGTTTGACCTGCCAGCCTATTTCGCTTGGCAGCACTTGAGCGGTTCGCGTCGGCGCGAAGATATTCAACGCTGGATGTCGACGCTGGTGCCGTTGGCTGGTTCTATCAACCTCTTGTTGAAGCTTTTGCGCGACGCTGGCCTGCCGCAAAAAGTACTTGCCTCGGGTGGTGTTTATCAGCAAACGCTACCGCAGGGGCGGACATTCCAGTTGCTGCGGTTGCGACTCGATTCTGCGAATGGTCTGGTGCCTGAAATCAGCGCCAACCGACTGATGGCATCGGTCCGACTGATGCGACTTGAAAGTGATGATCGCTTGCATTCTGCGGCTGAAGATGCTGAATTCGAGCTCACGCTCTGCGCTTGAAGCTGACGGCTCCGTCAAAGACTTGATGATGACCCCAAAGACTACTGATTCCAAAATTGTCACCTGCCCGAGCTGCGGAGGTGACAGCGTGTACGCGGCGAGCAATGCCTTCAGGCCGTTTTGCAGTCAGCGCTGTAAAAACATGGACTTGGGCGCTTGGGCCAGCGAGAGCTTTCGCTTGCCAACCGACGCACCGCCTGACGATCAGGTTTTCGGGGACGCCAAGCTGCAATAACTCGGCGTCTTTGGCGCGATCAGCTTCAGGCTGCGGGCGTACCGATGACCTGTTGCAGTTCGCCGTTTTGGTACATCTCCATCATGATGTCCGAGCCGCCAATGAACTCGCCCTTGACATACAGCTGGGGAATGGTTGGCCAGTTGCTGTATTCCTTGATGCCGTGGCGAATGTCCTCGTCTTCCAGCACATTGACGGTCGCTGGTTTGTTCACGCCGCAGGCTTTCAGCACCTGAATCGCCTTGCCAGAAAAACCGCACATGGGAAATTGGGCCGTGCCTTTCATGAAAAGAACCACGTCGCTGGATTTAACGATGTCATCAATGCGTTGTTGGGTGTCGCTCATGGGAATACTCCGTTGGGATGGTTCTGGCGCGCTGGCCAAACATTAAAAATAAGATGGTCAGATTATCTGACGCTTTCAATCCCGCTGCGCAAGTCTGGCTTCATGAGGCCAACGGCCACCCGAGCAGCGCTGTATACCGCCTAAGTCGTCACGGCTGGAGACGCTCTCAAAGCCGTGTTCTCGCAGCAGCTGACGCACAGCCTCGGCTTGGTCGTAGCCGTGTTCCAGCAGCAACCAGCCGCCAACTTGCAAATGCGCAGGCGCACCGGCAATGATCAGGCGCAGATCGCTCAGACCATCACTGCCTGCCGTCAGCGCCTGAATCGGCTCATGCCCCAAAGCCGTCAAATGCGGGTCGTTTTCGCGGACGTACGGCGGGTTGCTGACGATCACATCAAACCGGCCATTGACCTGCTCAAACCAGCGACTGATCTCAATCGAGACGGCTAAACCCAGCGCCACCGCATTGCTGCGAGCCACCGCCACGGCGTCAGCGCTGGCGTCGATGGCGCTGACATCGGCTGTCGGCCGCGCGTGTTTGATTGCCAAGGCGATGGCACCGCTGCCAGTGCCGAGGTCGAGCACTTTGGCGTCGTCCGCCGGCAGTACGTCAAGCGCCCAGCTGACCAAGGTTTCGGTGTCGGGCCGGGGTATCAAAACGCGGGCATCAACAGCCAGCGGCAGGCCAAAAAATTCTTGTTGGCCGACGATATAAGCCAGTGGCTCGCCGCTCGCCCGGCGATGGCTGAGCACGCGAAAGCGTTCGCTGACCTCGGGCGGCAGCGGGTCTTGGTCATGCGCGATCAACCAAGCCCGCTCGCCATGCGGCTTGCCCAGCACATGCAGCAACAGCAACTGCGCATCGAGCCGGTCCAGTCCTAAGCTGCCGGCGGCAGCGATGGCCTGCGCGCAAGTCAAAGCTTCAGGCATTGCGGTTTTCCAGTTCGGCCAACAGCTCAGCGCCGCGCTCGACTTGCAGGGCAGTCACCACATCTTCGAGGTCGCCCTCCATGATGTAGTTGAGTTTGTAGAGCGTCAGGTTGATGCGGTGGTCGGTCAGCCGACCCTGTGGAAAGTTGTAGGTGCGGATGCGGTCGCTGCGGTCGCCACTGCCGATCAAGCCTTTGCGCGTCGCGGCGTCTTTGGCGGCGCGTTCCGAGCGGTCTTTTTCATGGATGCGTGCTGTCAGTACCTTCAAAGCTTGGGCCTTGTTGCTGTGCTGACTGCGGCCTTCTTGGCACTCGGCAACGATGCCGGTGGGCAGGTGGGTGATGCGCACGGCTGAGTCGGTCTTGTTGATGTGCTGACCGCCAGCTCCGCTGGCCCGGTAGGTGTCAATGCGCAAATCGGCCGGGTTGATCTGGATCAGCACCGCCTCGTCGGGCTCGGCCAGCACAGCCACCGTGCAGGCGCTGGTGTGGATTCGGCCCTGGGTTTCTGTGGCTGGCACACGTTGCACCCGGTGACCGCCTGATTCAAAGCGCAGCTTGCCGTAGACGCCCATGCCGAGGCTGTCGGTCGGACCTTCCATGCGGACCACTAATTCCTTGTAGCCGCCCAGCTCCGAGGGCGACTCGCTGATGATCTCGCAGCGCCAGCCGCAGCGCTCCGCATAACGCGTGTACATGCGAAACAAGTCGGCCGCAAACAGGGCGGATTCATCGCCGCCCGCGCCCGCACGAATCTCCAAAAAGGCTGGCCGCGAGTCGTCCGGGTCTTTCGGAATCAGCATCAGCTGCAGGGCTTCGTCGAGCCGCGTGATGTCGGCTTTGGCCTCGTCGATTTCGTCTTCCGCCATGGCCGTCATGTCGGGGTCAGTCGCTGCTTCCGCGAGCATGGTTTGGGCGCCCGCCAGATCAGCCTCTCGGCGCGTCAGCTTGTTGTATTGCGCCGTGATCAGACTGGCTTCGGCGTGTTCGCGTGTCAGGTTGCGAAAGCGCTCCATGTCGCTGACCACATCGCTGGCCGAGAGCAGGGCGTCGAGCTCGTGCAGGCGAAGAATCTGGCGTTCCAGGGTTTGGCGAAGAAAAGGTTTCATCAGGGCATTCAGGGCGACAGCAGGGGAAACAGGAGCAAAAACGTGATGACCAGATCAAATGGCAACAAGGCCATTTTTTGCGGGGCGCGATCTCTGGCGTAAAGATCGCCGCTAAAGGCTGGTGCTGCTTTTGGGCAGATGGCCGCGCAGGAACATCCTAGAGACAGTTTGTGCTGTGTTGTCCCGATTTTCGGCATCGCTGGCGTGCAGTTCGGCCATGGCGCCGTGCAGCATTTTTTGTGTCAGCCCGCGTGACAGCGCTTCAAGCACGGCTTCTACCGGCTCGCCCTTGGCCAGCATCTTTTTGGCGCGGTTGATTTCAAGGGCGCGCCATTCGTCGGCTTGGGCATTCAGCTGTTGGATCAGCGGGACAGTGCCGCGCTGGTTCAACCAATGCATGAAGTTTTGCACGCCGGCGTCAATGATCACTTCGGCTTGTGCCACCGCCGCTTGCCGGTTGTCTTTGCCGGTTTGCACAACTTTCGCCAAGTCGTCGACGGTGTACAGGTAAATGTCTTCGAGCGCCTGCACTTCGGGTTCGATGTCGCGCGGGACAGCCAGATCGATCATGAACATGGGCTTGTGCTTGCGCAGTTTGAGGGCTCGCTCGACTGCGCCTAAGCCAATGATGGGCAAGGTGCTGGCGGTGCAACTGATGACAGCGTCGAACTCATGCAGACGCAGCGGTAGGTCGGCCAGTCGCATCACTTCTGCACCGAAGCGCCCCGCCAATTTTTCACCGCGCTCCAGCGTGCGGTTGGCAATCGCCATCGATTTCGGGTTCTTGGCGGCGAAATGCGTCGCCGCCAGTTCAATCATTTCGCCGGCACCGACAAACAACACTTTGATGTCGCTGAGGTCTTCAAAGAGTTGGCCGGCCAAACGCACCGAGGCGGCTGCCATGCTGATGCTGTGTGCGCCAATTTCGGTGCTGCTGCGGACTTCTTTGGCCACCGCAAACGAGCGTTGAAAGAGTTGGTGCAAGGTGGTGCCCATGGCGCCTGCATCTTCG
>CANFZL010000094.1 GCA_947451205.1 Comamonadaceae bacterium | reverse complement strand
GCCGACCACGTTCATGCCGTCCATCAGCGGGCCTTCAATGACATGCAGCGGCCGGCCGCCGTCGGCCTGAATCGCCTGCCAGACTTCTTCGGTGTCTTCGGTGATGAACTCGTTCATGCCGTGCACCAGCGCATGGCTGAGTCGCGCCCGCACGGGCAGGCCGCGCCATTCGTTGCGCTTGCTGTCGTCTTTTGCACCGCTCTGCGCGGTTTCGGCGACTTCAATCAGCCGCTCGCCCGGCGTCAACTCCGCTTCACCCGGCTTGTAAATCGGCGTGCGGTTCAACACCACGTCTTCGACCCGCTCGCGCAGCACCGGCTCCAGGTCGTCATAGACGCCGACCATGCCGGCGTTGACGATGCCCATGTCCATGCCGGCCTGAATCGCGTGGTACAAAAAGACGGTGTGAATGGCTTCGCGAACCGGGTCGTTGCCGCGAAAGCTGAAGGACACGTTGGAGACACCGCCAGAGACTTTGGCACCCGGCAGGTTTTGCTTGATCCAGCGCGTGGCGTTGATGAAGTCCACCGCGTAGTTGTTGTGTTCTTCGATGCCGGTGGCGATGGCGAAGATGTTCGGGTCAAAAATAATGTCTTCAGGCGGAAAGTCGAGTTCGTCGACCAGCACCCGATAAGCCCGCTCGCAAATTTCAATCTTGCGTTGGTAGGTGTCGGCCTGACCTTGTTCATCAAAAGCCATGACCACCGCCGCCGCACCATAACGTTTGAGCAACTTGGCTTGGTATTTGAAGGGCTCAAGTCCCTCTTTCATGGAGATGGAATTGACGATGCCCTTGCCCTGAATGCAACGCAGGCCGGCCTCGATCACGCTCCATTTGGAGCTGTCGATCATGATCGGCACGCGCGAAATATCGGGCTCGCTGGCGATCAGATTCAAAAAGCGCACCATGGCCGCTTGACTGTCAAGCATGGCCTCGTCCATGTTGATGTCGATGATCTGCGCGCCGTTTTCAACCTGCTGCCGCGCCACCACCAAGGCAGCTTCAAAATCGCCATTCAAAATCATGCGGGCGAAAGCTTTGGAGCCGGTGACGTTGGTGCGTTCACCGATGTTCACGAAGAGGGAATCGGTGCCGATGGCGACCGGCTCAAGACCGGACAACTTCATGGGGGGCACGACAGCAGGTGCGAGGGGGACAGCAGCAGAATTCGAAGACATGGACTCACCTTGGGCCAAAGGTGAGCGTGGTTGCGGGAATCTGTTCCCAAGCCTGACGAAACTGAGGGTTTCGCTGCAACGCTCCTTGAGAAGGCACTTATTTTAACCGGTCTGCGCAAGCCGCCCGTCAGTGGTAATCGGACTCACGCTGGTGCCGCACCGCCAAAACCGTCACCGTGGTGGCGTCATCGATTTCAAACAGTAACACATAGCCTGAAGAGCCAAAGGGAATGATCAACTCCCGCAAGCGGGGACCATGACGACCGTCAGCCGCCTTGCGGCAAGAAAAAGGGAATTTCTCCAGCAGGGTCAGCGCGTCCTGAATCACGCCAATGGCACGCTCGGCCAAGCTCAAGTCGTGTTCGATCAAGAAGGCATGAAGCCGTTGCAAGTCTTCCTGCGCTTCAACGGTGAACCGAACGCTGTAGTTTTGCACCACTCAAGGCTTGCGCGAAGGCTGCTGGGCTTGACTGAGTTTGTCACGCAAATCCTGAATGACCGCTTGCGATGTGACGTAGACGCCCGACTGACGCGCGCTGTCAGCCGATCGAATGCCGCGCGCGATGAAATCGTCATCGGCCTGACGTTGCGCAATGCAGGTCTGCAAGGCGGTTTCCATCAAACGCGACAGCGACTCATCTGGGCGCAGCACACTTTCGGCAGCCTCTCTCAAGGCGGGACTGACCCGCAGAGCGGGTAAATTGGCAGTTTTCACAGACATCTCCTTTGCATCGCAATTGTGATGCAACGACGCTTGCCGGGTCAAGGGTCAAGGATCGCGCAGCAGCAACAGCATCTGCTCGACCGCATAAGCGCAATCGCGCGCTCCGCGCAGGCAATGCTGAGCTATGGGCTCGACGGCGACTGTTTGCGTCGGCATATCGGGCCGCTCGACACTCAATTGCCCTGGTGCGGTGACTGTCACGGTGTAGTCCGGGTACTGACCGGTGATTTTTCCGGACAGCAAAACATCCCAAGAGGGGGGCTTTTGACCGCAAGCCGCCAGCAATGCGGCGGCGGCCAGCAATAGACTGCGCCAGAGCGTCAAGCGGCCTCTTTGTAAAACCCGCCTGATGTCAATGTCCGCGGACCGAGCGGCGCCACCGCTTGGTGAATCGCCCCAATGTGCTCGGGCGTGGTGCCGCAGCAACCGCCGACGATGTTGACCAAACCCTCGGCCGCGAACTCTCGTAACAGGCGGCTGGTGACGTCAGGCGTTTCGTCAAAGCCGGTGTCGCTCATGGGGTTGGGCAGGCCGGCGTTCGGGTAGCAGCTGATGAACGTGTCGCCAGCGACGCGGGCGAGTTCCTGAATGTAAGGCCGCATCAGCGTGGCACCCAGCGCGCAGTTCAAGCCGATGGCCAGCGGCTGCGCATGGCGAACGCTGTGCCAGAAAGCCGTCACGGTCTGGCCGCTCAAGATGCGGCCCGACGCATCGGTCACGGTGCCGCTGATGATCAACGGCAAGCGCTCGCCAGAATTGTCAAAGTACTCGTCGATAGCAAACAACGCGGCCTTGGCGTTCAGTGTGTCAAAGATGGTTTCGACCAGCAGCACATCGCTGCCACCTTTGACCAGCGCTTCGGTTTGCTCGTAATAGGCTTTGCGCAACTCCTCAAAGCTGGTATTGCGGGCGCCTGGGTCATTCACGTCGGGGCTGATGCTGGCGGTTTTGGGTGTCGGGCCGAGGGCGCCGACGACAAAGCGCGGCTTGTCAGGCGTTGAGAACTTGTCACAAGCCGCGCGGGCAATGCGCGCTGATTCGTAGTTCATCTCAATCGCCAGCTCCGCCATGTCGTAGTCAGCCTGGGCCACGGTGGTGGCGCCAAAAGTGTTGGTCTCGATCAAGTCGGCACCTGCGGCCAGATAGCCCTCATGGATGTCCTGAATCACATCCGGTCGGGTCAGGCTCAAAAGCTCGTTGTTGCCCTTGACGTCTTTGTGGAAGTCTTTGAAGCGCTCGCCACGGTACTGCGCTTCATTCAGCTTGAAGCGCTGAATCATGGTGCCCATCGCGCCGTCAAGAATAGCGATGCGTTTTTCAAGAATGGCGGGCAGCGCCTGGCCGCGGGTGTAGTTAAAGGCTTTCATGGCGGCTATTGTAGAAAGGTGGCCCAAAAACTGGGTTCCATGCTCACAAAATCACTTCATCCACTTTGTATGAGAACAACCAGTCGTAGCGCTCCCTGACTTTAGCTTCACTCCACTCGCGCGCGACGTAGTCGGCGGCACCAGCAAAATGCGCCAGCGCAGGATTGTGAAAACGTCGGGCATTTTCTGACGAGCCACGGACCACGCGCGAAGTGCGCTCCATACGGGCTGACTCGAAGGCCTGCAAGGCCCGCGGAAGATCCTCTTGAACTGTCCCGATCTTTTCACTGAGACAACGCGCCAAGACAAAACCGTCTTCAATCGCCATGGCCGCACCCGAAGCCAGCAAGGGCAAGGTCGGGTGCGCAGCATCGCCCAGCAGCACGGCTCTCCCAGCGATCCACGTTGCCATGGGTTCACGGTGCATCAAGGCCCACTTGAATGGCGACTCGAGTGCATGGATGAAGGTTTGCACATCCTCGTGCCAACCCGCAAAGTCGGCCAGACAATCCTCCACCCGACCCTGCACCGCCCACGACTCAACTTGCCAATCGTTTTTTTCGACAATGCCGACGAAGTTGATCAACTCGCCGCCGCGCAACGGGTAGTGAATAACATGTGCTCCGGGTCCAACCCAGTTAAAGGCTTGAGAGCCACATAAATGCGCCGGCAATTTGTGCGCAGGAATGACGCCACGCCAGGCACGACAACCAGAAAAAACAGCTGGCCCATCGCCAAACAAACTGGCACGGACTTTTGAGTGCACCCCATCTGCGCCGACCAGCACATCACCGGTCACGATCTCGCCATCGGCCAGAAAAAGCCGCACCTGCCCGCCAGGCACATCAAGTGCATCTTGCGTGACTGCGACACATTTGGCACCGAGCCGAATCGCATCGGGCTGCAACTTCACAACAGCATTGGCAAGAACGTCCTGCAAATCCATGCGGTGCATGGTGACGTAGGGGTAACCGTAACGCTCAATCGACTCTGCACCCAAGTCAAACAGTGTCCAACTTTGGCCCGAGTTCCACAGCCTGACCTGCTTGCCAGAGGCCACGCATGCCAGCGACAACAGCGCGTCTTTCAGACCCAATTGAAACAATGTCCTAGTGGCGTTAGGGCTGAGCTGCACACCCGCACCGACCTCGCGGAGTTCTGTCGCTTGTTCAAGCACCTGCACGTCAATGCCCTGGCGCAGCAGCGCAAGTGCCGCCGTTAAACCGGCAATTCCACCGCCGGCAATGATGACTTTCATGGATTTGATCTGTCTTTTGGGTGAGGTCTGAAATGAACAGTGCAAAGAATCAGGACTTCGACACGCGGGCTGATGACCGACTATCGGGAATTCCCTAGCTGTTCTTCTGCTCTGATTAATAGCATGCTAACGATACTGAGATGGCCTGCGAACGTCAAGCCACATCGCGTCATTTTTAAATTGAGACCCTCATGCGTATCGCTACAAATGTCCCCGCTTCATCGCCTACAGATCATCTGACCCCGCCGCTCAGCCAAAGCACCGCACATTATTTTCTCGAGGGCTTGACGGAGTTGGGTATCAACTACGTTTTTTCAAATCTCGGGACTGACCATGTGTCCTTGATAGAGGAGTTGGCACGTTGGGATATGGAAGGTCGGGCGCACCCTGAGATGCTGCTATGCCCGCATGAAAACGTTGCCATTCACATGGCCGCAGGCTACGCTGCGATGACGGGTCGTGGGCAGGCGGTCATGGTGCACGTCGATGCAGGCACCGCCAACGCGGCGATGGGCATGCACAACATGTTCCGTGGTCGGCTACCGGTGATGCTGATCGCGGGCAAAGCCCCTTTCACCCTTCGCGGCGAGTTGACCGGATCACGCGACAACTACGTGCATTTCGTGCAAGACCCCTTTGATATTGCCAGCATCGTTCGACCGTACGTGAAATGGGAGTATTCACTGCCAAGCGGCGTTGTCGCCAAGGAAGCCTTACGGCGCGGTCACTCGATGATGCAAACCGACCCGCAAGGTCCTGTCTACATGACGCTGCCGCGCGAAGTCCTGGCCGAGCCAGTGGCGCCGCAACACGTGCGCAGTTTCAATGCAAACAAGTACGGCGCGGTTTGCGCCGGCGGTATTGACGCAGCGTCGGCATTGGCCATCGCCGATGAGTTGATGGCGGCCAAGGCACCGATCGCCATCACCGCTTACCTTGGACGCAAGGCTGAGGCAGTGGTAGCACTGGAAGATCTGGCCTTGCTGTGCGGCGTGCGTGTCTTTGAATTCAGCCCCAGCTTTCTAAGCATTTCCCGGCAGTCCCCTTGCTTTGGTGGCTTTGATGCCAGCCAAGCGCTGGCTGTAGCAGACATGGGTTTATTGCTCGATGTCGATGTGCCATGGCTGCCGACATTCACGACCGAGAACAGTGAGACGCGCTGGACGCACATTGACGTGGACACCATCAAGAAAGATTTCCCGATGTGGGGCTTTGCGACCGACACGCGGCTGCAGGCGGATTGCGCCACCGCATTGAGGCAAATCGCCAGTGTGGTGCGTGCCAAAGCAGACGCCGCCTTCCACGCCAAGGTGGCGCGCCGCATCGCCAGCTGGGCCACAGAGAACCAAAAACGCTCTGACGCCGTGGCATCACTGGCTAGGAGCCAAGGCCAGATCGGTGCTATTTCACCTGCTTATGTGTGTGCGGCCCTTGGCGCGGCGATTGCAGCGGAAGACATCGTGATCAACGAAGCCATCCGTAACTCACCAGCCGTTCTGAATCAGATCCCCCGCAGCCAGCCCCTGACACTGCTAGGCGGGGCAGGTGGTGGACTCGGTTATAGCGGCGGCATGGCTTTGGGCGCCAAGTTGGCCAACCCGGGCGTTCGAGTGGTGCAGATCGTCGGCGATGGCGGCTTTCATTTCTCTACGCCAAGCTCCGTCTACGCAACTGCGCAACGCTACCAGCTACCCATCTTCACCGTGCTGCTGGACAACGGCGGCTGGCAAGCGGTCAAGGAAGCTGTTCTGCGGGTGTATCCAGACGGCGCTGCTGCCAAAGCCAATGAATTTCAGGCTCGCTTGCAGGGTGAGCAGCGACATTTCGAACAAGTTGCGCAAGCTTTTGGCGCTTATGGTGAATGCGTGAGTCATCCCGACGATGTTCCCGCCGCCATCGCCCGCTGCCTCAAGGCCGTCGATGCAGGTCAGGCTGCTGTGCTGAATGTCCAGGTTGGCTTGCAGTGACCGAACTGCAAAAAGTCCGCATCTTGGTGGTCGGTTGTGGCGCCATGGGCGGCTTATTTGCGGCCAAGCTCTCGACCGTTGCCGAGGTCGTGGGCTACGACACCTCTGCGCCGCACGTCGCTCATATCAACTGCCAGGGATTGCGCATCACTGGACAGACCGACATGCTTGCACAATTCATGGCCGTGAGCGATCCAGCCGTCTTAACGGGTCAGCCATTTGACGCGGTGCTGATGCTGACCAAGTCAGGCCAAACTGCCCAGGCTGTTGCCGTACTGAGCGTCTTACTAAAGGGCGAGCCGTTGTGGGTCACACTGCAAAACGGCATGGGCAACAGCGACATTCTTTTGGGGATTCCCGGCAGCCAGGTCGCCCGCGGGATCACCATGGACGCCAGCCGCTATGCAGGGCCCGGTCACATTGAGCACTTGATTCGCGGTCGTGCAACTTTTTTAGGACCCCTGCGGGGCAACGCCGAAGACGCGCAGTGGTTAGCCGAGTTGCTGACCAAGGCGGGCTTACCCACTCAGGTCACAGCAGACCCGATGGATGCGGTGTGGTCGAAGTTTGTTTTCAACTGCGTGATGAATCCGATCGGCGCACTGCTGCTTGGCGTCAATGCTGCACGCTACGAAGTTGCCGAGGTCTGCGACTTGATTGACGACATGGCGCAGGAGTGTCGCCTTGTGGTCGAAGCGTTAGGCGGGCGCTTTGCCTTTGACCCGATGGATTTTGTCCAGCAGGTGCGTAGCGGTGCTGTACCCATGTCAAAACATGCTGGCTCAATGGCCCTGGACATCCAGCGCGGCGCACCCACCGAGATCGAGGAGCTCACCGGTTTCGTGGTGCGTGAAGGTCAGCGCCTGAATCTGCCTGTGCCTATCTGCAAGACTATTTATGGCCTGGTCAAAGGGCTTGAAAAAGCCAGAGCCTTGCAAGAAGCCAAGCCCTGAGTTCACTGTTCAAGCATTGATGACCCTCACAACCCCAAGGAAAGCTCCATGCATTTTTCTCAAAACTTAAATTTTCTCAGTTGCGTGTTGCTGTCTTCGGCCGCATGTCTGCCGTTGTCCGCCAACGCGCAGGAATACCCAACTCGGCCCATCACCATTGTGGTGGGCTACACCGCAGGCGGTGCCAATGATGTGCTGGCGCGCATCGTCGCCGAAAAATTAGCCACGTCATTGGGCCAGCCCGTGGTGGTTGAGAACCGTGCCGGCGTGGCATCGATCATCGGCGCCGGCTTCGTCGCCAAGGCCAAACCCGATGGCTACACCTTGCTCATGGGCGCCAGTGGCCCGATCGTTTACAACCACGCTCTTTATGCCAAGCTGCCTTATGCACCGCAAGACTTTGCACCTATCTCGCTGATCGGCACGTTTCCACTGGTGCTGTTGACGCAAGCCAATAACCCAAGCAAAAGCATGCAGGAGCTGGTCAACTACTCCAAGCAAAATCCCGACAAGGCTAACTACGGCTCCAGTTCAGCATCGTTCCAGTTGATCACCGAGTTGTTCAACAGCAAAACCGGGGCTCGCTTTGCACATATTCCGTACAAGGGCAGCAACGACTCGATCACTGCCGTGATGGCCAGCGACGTCACCATGACACTGGTCGATGCGGGCCCGGCCTCAACCGCACTGCAGGGTGGCAGGGTCAAAGCCCTGGCGGTGACCTCTGCCGAGCGGTTGAAAGAGCTACCGAATATTCCCACCATGAGCGAGCTCGGCGTTGATCTGAAAGTGGCGTTCTGGAGCGGCCTGCTGGCACCGGCCGCTACCCCTGCGCCCATCATTAAAAAACTTCAGGAAGAAGTCGCTCGGGTGCTTGAACTGCCTGACGTCAAAAAGCGCATTACTCAGCTCTCAATCACGCCGATGAGCAGCACATCCGAAGAATTTGCAAAATTGATAGCCGCCGAAATTCCGCTCTGGAAGAAAGTTGCGAGCGACAACAATATCAAGCAAAACTAAGTCTCCCGGTAGGCAGGGGTACCGTGCCTACCGCAGGTTTGACTGCGTCACCAGCAAAATAGGCCAGTGGCCGCGCTTGTTCAGGTCTTTCCCCGACAATAGCGGGATTGCCTGATCGGACTATGAAAAATCTCACCCCCCTTGAAGCTTGGACTCACCTGCAGCAAGCACCCGACACGCTGTTTGTCGACGTGCGCATGGAAATTGAATCGCTGTATGTCGGCCGGCCACCGGGCGTTGTCAATGTGCCGTGGTACGAATACCCGGACTTGATGCCTGATGCCGCCAACTTTGCGGCGGCGGTCGCACGAGAGGCGCGCGACAAGCAGCAAAGCGTGTTGCTGATTTGCCGGTCTGGCCAACGCACGCGAGATGCCGGCGCCGCTTTGGAGGCCGCCGGATTCGACAATGTGTCGCATGTGCTGAATGGCTTTGAAGGCGAAATGAATGATCAATTTCGCCGCTCCACCGTGTCGGGCTGGCGCTTTGCCGGCTTGCCTTGGGAACAGATGTAGAGCACCCTGAACACTGGATATTTTTTGCCTTCCAACGCACTTTCTACCGACCCGTCGCCCCTGAGCATTCTGAGCGACGTGTTTGGCTACAGCAGCTTTCGCGGCCCGCAAGAAGACATCGTCAACCACGTGGTGAATGGCGGTGACGCGCTGGTGTTGATGCCCACGGGCGGTGGCAAATCCCTCTGCTATCAAATTCCGGCGATTGCGCGGCAGCAGGCCGGCCACGGCGTGACGATCGTCATCTCGCCGCTGATTGCGCTGATGCACGACCAAGTGGGCGCGCTGCATGAGGCGGGCGTGTCGGCGGCTTTTCTCAATTCGACCCAGACGCAAGAAGAAAGCAGCGCGCTCGAAAAGCAGCTGCTGCGCAACGAACTCACCCTGCTCTACGCCGCGCCTGAGCGCATCAACACGCCGCGCATGAAAGGCCTGCTGGGCTC
>CANFZL010000093.1 GCA_947451205.1 Comamonadaceae bacterium | reverse complement strand
AGCCGGTTTCAAGGGCGGTTTGCCCGCCAGCACGGGCGCTGTGACGCTGTCCAAGATGTGCGGTTCGGGCATGGAGGCGACGTTGCTCGCCAACGACCAGTTGATCGCCGGCAGCCGCGATGTGATGGTTTCCGGCGGCATGGAAAGCATGACCAATGCGCCGCATCTGTTGCTGAAGGGTCGCAGCGGCATTCGCATCGGCCACGACCGCATTTATGACCACATGATGCTCGACGGCCTCGAAGACGCGTACGAACCCGGCCGCGCCATGGGCACCTTTGGCGAGCAGTGCGCCGACAAATACCAGTTCACGCGCGAGGCGCAAGACGCCTTTGCAACAGCCAGCGTGCAACGCGCCCGGGCGGCGATTGCGTCTGGCGCTTTCCAAGCCGAAATCACGCCGGTGACGGTGAAGGGCCGCACCGGCGAAACGATCATCTCCATCGACGAAGGCCCTGGCAAGGTCAAACTGGAGAAGATGTCGTCGCTGCGCCCGGCCTTCAAAAAAGATGGCACCATCACCGCTGCTTCCAGCTCGTCCATCAACGATGGCGCGGCCGCGTTGGTGCTGACCCGCGCTTCCACCGCCAAGACCTTGGGTGCGACGCCGATCGCCCGCATCGTCGGCCACGCCACCTTTGCCCAAGCGCCCGAGTGGTTCACCACTGCGCCGGTGGGCGCCGTGCAAAAGCTGCTCAAAAAAATCGGCTGGCAGGTGGGTGATGTCGACCTGTGGGAAATCAACGAGGCCTTCGCGGTGGTGCCGATGGCCGCCATGCAAGAGCTAGGCATCAGCCACGACATCGTCAACGTCAACGGCGGTGCGTGTGCTTTGGGTCACCCGATCGGTGCCAGCGGCGCGCGCATCATCGTCACCTTGCTGTATGCGCTGAAAGCCCGTGGCCTGAAAAAAGGCGTGGCGACTTTGTGCATTGGCGGCGGTGAAGGCACGGCCCTCGCCATCGAACTGCTGTAACCAGATCAACGAGATTAGCTAGGAAAAGTCATGGCCATCACCAAAGGATTCCGCGTACTGGTTGACGAGGCCATGGCCGAAGTCACCACCTACAGCGTGGCCCAAATTCGCGAACGCTTGGGCGACCCGAAGTTGCAGATCGTCGACATCCGTGACCCGCGCGAACTCGAACGCGGAGGTACGTTGCCAGGCGCACTGCTCGCGCCGCGCGGCATGCTGGAGTTTTGGGTCGACCCGGACTCGCCGTATTTCAAACCGGTGTTTGGTGACGAGTCACGCGAGTTCGTGTTGTTTTGCGGTGCCGGTTGGCGCAGTGCGCTGTCCACCAAGGCCTTGCAAGACATGGGCATGAGCAACGTCGCGCACATCGACGGCGGCTTTGCCGATTGGGCCGCACAAGGCGCGCCAGTGCAGACGCTCGAAGAGCACAAAGCTGCCAGTCGCCCACCGATCAAGGCTTGAGGATCAGTGCATTCAGCGAATCCCTGTCCCTGCGGCCGTGAAACAAGCCCGGAAGGCGGCCGACGGCGACCTTTGACCTTGACGGCTTGCTGCGGTCGCTATCTGCAGCAGGGGCTTGAATGGCCTGCGCCCGACGCCGAGACGCTGATGCGTTCCCGTTACAGCGCCTTTGTCTTGCAACAAGCCGACTATCTGCGCGCCACATGGCACGCCAGCACGCGGCCCGACACACTGGATTTTGAACCTGGTGCGCGTTGGCTGGGGCTGGAGGTTCGGCGCCATCAAGTGACAGGCCCGGACAGCGCTGAAGTCGAGTTTGTGGCGCGTTACCGCTTGGGCGGCAAAGCCACGCGCTTGCATGAAAAAAGCCGCTTTGTGCGCGAAGACGGGCGTTGGTTGTATGTCGACGGGGATGGGGCATAACGAGGCTGCGCGCTTGAGTCGATCCCTCTGCATGTCTCTCGCCGAGTCGCTTCCCCTTATCATCTGCGGATGAATTTTCAAGCTGTGTTATTTGATTGCGATGGCGTGCTGGTGGACAGCGAGTCCATCACCAACGGCGTGCTGCGCGACATGCTCGAAGAATCCGGCTGGACGCTGACGCCGGCTGAATGCATGCGCATCTTCATTGGCAAGGCTGTCAAAGACGAGCGGGTCTTGATCGAGACGCGCACCGGCCAACCCATGACCGAAGACTGGATGCTGCGTTTTCGGGAGCGGCGCAACATCGGCTTGGTGGCCAGTCTGCAAGCGATTCCCAACGCGGTTGACGCCGTGGCCAAAATCCACGCGCTGTACGGTGGCCTCATTGCCTGTGCCTCGGGTGCTGACCGCTTCAAGGTCGAACTGCAACTGGAGAAGTGCGGCCTCATGCCCTACTTCAAAGACTTCATTTTCAGCGGCCACGAAATGCCGCGCTCCAAACCAGCCCCCGATGTTTACTTGGCCGCGGCGGCGGCTTTGGGTGTCGACCCCCAACGCTGCGCCGTGGTGGAAGACACCGTCACGGGTGTGGCGGCCGGTGTCGCGGCTGGCGCCACGGTGTTTGGCTACAGTCCGGCCGAGGCCGGGCATGACGCACCGAACGCCTTGCGCGCCGCCGGTGCGAGCGTTATCTTCACCGACATGTGGGCGCTGGCAGACCTCGTGTGAGAAAAGCCCAGGCTGAGTTTGAAAGCACGACCCCTACAATGCCGTCACCCTGAAAAGGCCAAAAGCTGCGGGAGTCAACGTCTCCTCGCTTCAAGGTAAGCCCTAATTGCGCAGCTGCTGATGCGCCGCTAATCTCCTCGCTCTACCTATGTCACTGATCTCTGAAATAAACACGCCGCCCGGCCCCGTGCCCAACCCTGCCGATCAGGACGAAATCACGGTCATCCCTCTGAAGATTGAAGACTGGTTGACCGTCATTGTCATGGGCTTGCTGGCGCTCATCACCTTTGCGAATGTGTTGGTGCGCTACTTCACCAGCCAGTCGTTTGCCTGGACTGAGGAGTTCTCGGTGTTCCTGATGATCGCGCTGGCACTGGTGGCCGGCTCGGCCTCGGTGGCACGGAATCGGCAAATTCGCATCGAGTACTTTGCCGACAACGGCCCGCTGGCCCGTCAACGCGCGCTGGCCCGCTTCGGCGCCATCATGGTGTTTTTGTTGTTCGCGCTGATCGCCGTGCTCAGCACGCGCATGGTCTACGACGACATCAAATATGGCGAGACCTCGCCGGGCATAGGCGTGCCGCAGTGGTGGTACACGATCTGGCTGCCGATCATGTCGGTCGCCATCGCCGGCCGTGCACTCGGTCTGTTCATTCGACGCGGGCGGCGCGCATGAACGCCGCGCCGGGCCGCCTCAAGCCAGCGAACACCCCCTCGGGGGGCAGTCAGTACGCGCCAGCGACTGGCGTGGGGGCCTTGTCATGATCCCGACCCTTTTATTTGTCGCCTTCATCGTCATGCTGTTGATGGGCGTGCCGATCGGTGCGGCCTTGGGGCTGGCCGGTGCCGCTTGCATCGCGCTGGCCAAC
The DNA here is from genome assembly GCA_947451205.1 of Comamonadaceae bacterium. GTDB lineage: Bacteria > Pseudomonadota > Gammaproteobacteria > Burkholderiales > Burkholderiaceae_C > Polaromonas. The sequence goes on along the minus strand of CANFZL010000093.1, from coordinate 6,017 downwards.
GCCGATGCGCAGTGGTTTGGCCTGTTGGCCGTGCCGCAAAACTTCTATGCGGGGCTGGGCAAATACCCGCTGCTGGCTATTCCGATGTTCGTCTTGGTTGGCTCGATCTTCGACCGCTCGGGCGTGGCCTTGCGGCTGGTTAATCTAGCGGTGGCCATCGTCGGACGCGGGCCAGGCATGTTGCCCTTGGTGGCGATTGCCGTCGCTATGTTTTTGGGCGGTATTTCTGGTTCGGGTCCGGCCAACGCCGCCGCCGTCGGTGGGGTGATGATTCTGGCCATGAGCCGGGCCGGTTATCCGCCTGCTTTCTCGGCCAGCGTGGTGGGCGCCGCAGCGGCCACCGACATCTTGATCCCGCCGTCGATTGCCTTCATCGTTTACTCCGTGCTGGTGCCCGGCGCGTCGGTGCCAGCGCTGTTTGCCGCCGGCATGATTCCCGGTGTCATGGCTGGTTTTGCCTTGATGATCCCGACCGTCTGGTTGGCACGCAAACACAAAATGGGCGCGCTCGAAGCCTCTCTGCCGCGCCCTGAATTCTGGAAAAGCCTGCGCGAGGCGGTTTGGGGTTTGGCTGCGCCGGTGCTGATTCTGGGCGGTATGCGCGCTGGCTGGTTCACGCCAACTGAAGCTGCGGTGGTGGCCGTGTTCTACGGGCTGTTCGTTGGCATGGCGATTTACAACACCATCAAGGTCCGCGATTTGTTCATCATCCTGCGCGAGTCGGGTGAGTTGTCCGCCGTGATCTTGCTCGTCGTCTCGCTGGCCGGCATCTTTGCGTATTCGCTGTCAACACTGGGGGTGATTGACCCTGTCGCGCGCGCCATCGTGAACTCCGGTTTGGGCGAATACGGTGTGCTGGCTCTGCTGATTTTGATGCTGGTGACGGTCGGCATGTTCCTCGACGGCGTCTCGATCTTCCTGATCTTTGTACCGCTGTTGCTGCCCATCATGCAGTTCTACAAGTGGGACCCGGTCTGGTTTGGCGTCATCCTCACGCTGAAGGTGGCGCTGGGGCAGTTCACGCCACCGCTGGCTGTTAATTTGATGGTCTCTTGCCGCATCGCCAAAGTGCCGATGGAAGAGACCGTGCGCTGGGTCGGCTGGATGCTGTTCTCGATGTTCATCGTGATGGTGCTGGTGATTGCCTTCCCAGAACTCGCGCTGTGGTTGCCGCGCCGGTTGGGTTACTGAGCCCATCCATCAGCTGTTTTTTTGATTTCAGTCGCATCCCGCATTCATACTAAAAGGAGACTTCCATGACATTCCGCCGCACTTTGCTGGGCTTGGCCTTAGCTGCTACCGCTCTTGGTTTGGGTACTGGCGCCATGGCGCAGGCTGGCTACAAGTCCGAATACAAGATGTCGCTGGTGCTGGGCCCGCCAACACCTTGGGGCATGGCCGGCAAGATCTGGTCTGACATGGTCAAAGAGCGCACCGCTGGCCGCATCAACATCAAGCTGTTTCCGGGTGTGTCGCTAATTCAAGGCGACCAGACGCGTGAGTTCAGTGCTCTACGCCAAGGCGTGATCGACATGGCGGTCGGCTCGACCATCAACTGGTCGCCGCAAATCAAGGAGCTGAACCTGTTCTCCATGCCCTTCTTGATGCCAGACTACGCGGCCATCGACGCCTTGACGCAAGGCGATGTGGGCAAGAAAATTTTCGCGACAATCGATAAAGCCGGTGCGCTGCCACTGGCCTGGGGTGAAAACGGTTTTCGCGAACTCACCAATTCCAAGCGGGCGATCAAGTCGCCGGCTGATTTGAAGGGCATGAAAATCCGCGTCGTCGGCTCGCCGATTTACTCAGACGTCTTCACCGCTCTAGGCGCCAATCCGACGCAGATGAGCTGGGCTGATGCGCAGCCAGCGCTGGCCAGCGGCGCAGTCGACGGTCAAGAAAATCCGCTGTTTTTGTTCACCGTGTTGAAGATGCAAAATGTCGGCCAGAAGTTCCTCACCACTTGGGGTTATGTGGCAGACCCGCTGATCTTCGTGGTCAACAAAGAAGTCTGGGCTTCATGGACACCCGCTGACCAAGCCATCGTGCGGCAAGCTGCCATCGACGCCGGCAAGCAAGAAATTGCGATTGCACGCAAGGGCCTGATCGAGGCGGACAAGCCGGTCTTCAAGGATATCGCTGCGATGGGTGTGACCGTGACGCAGCTGACGGCTGAAGAGCGTACGGCCTTTGTCAAAGCGACCCGTCCGGTTTATGAGAAGTGGACCAACACGGTGGGCGTGGATCTGGTGCGAGCCGCTGAAAAAGCCGTTGCAGCGCGTAAAAACCCCTGACGTCACGGGGGCGCTTGGCGGTGCTAAGCTCCCTCTTCAAATTTTTATACTTCTCTAAAAAATAGCGAGAAACACCATGCCCGGACTTCTATCTAACGTTGACCCTAACGGCCTGCTTGAGTTTTCGGTGGTCTACACCGACCGCTCGCTCAACCATATGTCCAAAAGCTTTCAGGGCGTGATGACGGACATTTCCGGCATCCTCAAGGAAGTTTATGGCGCGCACTCTGTGGCGCTGGTGCCTGGTAGCGGCACCTATGGCATGGAAGCCGTGGCGCGTCAGTTCGCCGCTGGCAAGCACGTGATGGTCATCCGCAACGGCTGGTTCAGCTACCGCTGGACGCAGATCTTTGACATGGGCAACATCCCCGCCTCGCACAGCGTGATCAAGGCGCGCCAGACCCACGCAGGGGCGCAAGCACCGTGGGCCCCCGCGCCTATCGCCGAAGTGCAGGCCGCGATTGCCAAAGAAAAGCCGGCGCTGGTGTTTGCACCGCACGTAGAAACCTCCTCCGGCATGATCTTGCCCGACAGTTACATGCGTGCTGTGGCTGATGCCGTGCACGCGGTGGGCGGTTTGTTTGTGCTGGACTGTATTGCCTCTGGCGCCATGTGGGTCGACATGCAAGCCAACGGCGTCGACGTGCTGATTTCGGCGCCGCAAAAAGGCTGGAGCAGTTCACCCTGCTGCGCCATGGTCATGCTCAGTGAGCGTGCCCGCGTCGCCATTGATGGCACCACCAGTTCCAGCTTTTCTTGCGATCTCAAGAAGTGGCTGCAGATCATGGAAACCTATGAAAAAGGTGGTCACGCCTACCACGCGACCTTGCCTACAGATGCGCTCACGCGTTTGAGTGCGGTCATGAAAGAAACGCAGGCTTACGGTTTTGCAAAGATCAAAGCTGAGCAGGAGTTGTTGGGTCAAAAAGTCCGTGCCATGTTTGAAGGTCGTGGACTGCCTAGCGTTGCCGCCGACGGTTTCAAAGCCCCAGGCGTGGTGGTCAGCTACACGACAGACCCGGACATTCAGTCCGGCAAAAAGTTTTTGGAGCAAGGTCTGCAGACCGCCGCCGGTGTGCCGCTGCAATGCGACGAAGGCGCCGACTTCAAGACTTTCCGCGTCGGCTTGTTCGGTTTGGAAAAGTGGCATCAAGTCGACCGCACGGTCGCCAACTTGGCTGGCGCACTGGACCGCATTGGCTTGCCTGAGCGCGTGGCTGAAACGGTCGCCGGCTGATCAGCTGTCAGACCCCTGAGTTCCGTTCAACCTGATGAAGAGACAAGTCGATGAAATGTGCGTTGGTCGGATCCCGTTTTTTCGCCGCCTCTGTTTTTGAGGCCCTGCGCCACGAAGAGGGCATTGAGTTCACCAGCATCGTGGCGCCTGCGGTCGATGACCGGCTGGCACTGGCAGCGCGTGCCGCTGGCATTGCGGTGCATGTGCTGGAGAATCCAAAGATGGTGCCGGGCGAGGCGATTGCAGAGGGCACCGACCTCATCATCGCCGCGCACACGCATGCACGGGTGAGCGACGATGCCTTGGCACGGTCGCGCTTGGGCGGTATTGGTTACCACCCTTCGCTGTTGCCGAGGCATCGGGGTATTGCGGCGGTCGAATGGACGATTCTCGAAGGCGACGTGATCGCTGGCGGCTCGGTCTACCACTTGGCCGATGGCTGGGATGCCGGTGCCATCGCTGCGCAAGACTGGTGCTTTGTCAACAAAGGCGAGACTGCGCGCGAACTGTGGGAGCGTGCGTTGGCGCCCATGGGCATTGACTTGCTGCGCAAGGTGGTTCAGATCGCCCGTGTCCAAGGCCGCCTTCCAGCCAGTCAGCAAGACCCACGCTTTGCCACGCGGGCCCCGATGATTCGCAAGGCGGTGGTGCTGACCGAAGAGTTGTCGCCGACCGTCACTTCTCTCGTGGTGTCGATCGTCGGTGCCGATCGTCAAGGCATCGTCAGTTCACTGGCTGAGCGGGCACAACGCTTTGGTGCCAACTGGGCGGCGAGCCGCATGACCCGACTGGCCGGTGAGTTTGCCGGCATGGTTCACTTGGAAGTGCCGCGTGAGAACGCCGATGCACTGGCGACTTCGCTGCGCGATCTGGCGTCCAGCGGTTTGCAAGTCGTGGTGGCCAGAAGCGACGGCACGAATGTGGCCAGCAAGCTGCGCGTGGTGGAACTGGAGTTGGTCGGCGAAGACCGGCTCGGCATCGTCAGCAACCTGACCAAGCTGTTGGCCGGGCGCGGCATCAGCATTGAAAGCATTCACACTGACATTGTGCGCAGCGGCGTATCTGGCAAACAAACCTTCAAGGTCGAAGCGCACCTGCTGGTGCCGGCTAGCGTGTCGGTCGAAGCGCTGCAACACGAAGTGGGCTCACTGGCTCGCGAGATGATGCTCGACATCGCTTTGGGCGAACGGCAGACCCCGAGTCTTTGAGTCAGTCCGCCACGCCGTGCCGAAAATCGGTGGGCGTGCAACCGGCCCAGACTCGAAACGCCCGGATAAAACTTTTCTCGTTGCGAAAGCCAGCGGCCGCAGCCACTTGCTTGATCGGCTGTGCGGTGCGCAACAGCAAGTCTTTGGCTTTTTGGCTGCGCACCTCGTCTTTGAGTTGCTGCAACGATGCGCCTTCTTCTTGAAGTTGCCGGTGCAAGGAGCGCGGCGACAGGTTGAGCGCCGCGGCCAAGGTGTCGGCATTGTGGCTCAGCACCGCTGAGTTGCTCAGCGCTTGGCGCACCTGGGTCACCAGCAAGCGGTCGCGGCGGTAGGGACGCACGGTCAATGGCAAGGCGCGTTGCAACATCTGCTGCAACGCTTTTTCGTCACGGCGCAAGGGCAGAGCCAGATAGCGCGCGTCAAACCGCAGTTCGGCCTGCGCCGCATCAAAGCGGATAGCACCGGGAAACATCAGCGCATAAGCGTCGCCATGCGGTGGTGGGGCGAACGGGAAGTGCGCACTCTGCAGCGCAATGCGGGAGTCGATGAACCAGCAGGCCAAGCCGTGGATGTTGCGCAGCACATGGACCAGACAAAACTCGCGGGCGCCTTGTCCGTGCCTCGCCAAATCACCGCGTTCCTCCAGCACGATGGCCGTGCTGTCGCCAAGTGTCACGAGCTTCAGGTGAATGTCGTCGGTTAACAGTGCGTGGTGGCGGCACCAGCGCTTCAGCGCCATGCCCAGGTTGGGCGCACCGATGGAGGCCCGCGCCAGCATGCCGTAGCTGCCCCAGGGCAGCCGTCGGCTGAAGGCGCCCAGGGCTTCGTCGTCGAGCGCTTGCATGGCAGTACCCGACAAAATCTCCATTTGACGGGTCGTGATATTGGCGCTGATGCTTTTCAGCCGAGTTGGCGTGATCTGTGCCTGTCGGAGGGCGCTCAAAGGACTCAAGCCAACACGTTGATAAGCCGCTTCAATTTCACGCGCATAAGCCATTGGCGTTGCCGAGACGGGCGCTGATGGAGGTTCTCTCAAGGTGGGTGCGCTGGCTGTGGCGACCAGCGGCATGGCGAGTGAGGCGCTTGAAACGTGTGAAGGCATGGTCATTAGTTTGCCTTTCTCCGGCACGATTTGCAACCTTTGTGGCAGCGCCTTGAGGTTTTTTGAGTCTAAGCTCACGCATCGACGCGCGCAACATGCCGCGCCCTGCCAAGCCCTGTGAAGAGGAGACCCATGCCAGTTCTGGACACCCAACTCAACGCCCGATCCGCTGACTT
>CANFZL010000092.1 GCA_947451205.1 Comamonadaceae bacterium | reverse complement strand
TGACGTGAAGTATTTGTCAGCCGCCTTGATTGAGTTCTACCAGGAAAAAACCGAAGCCGGCATCGACAGTTACTCAGAGCGCTGTCTGCGCCGGGTTTGGCGTGCGGAGCGTTTTTCATGGTGGTTCACGAGCTTGATGCATCGCTTCCCAGAGAATGGTGAGATCGGCCAAAAGCTGCAAGAAGCCGAACTCGACTACATCGTTCACTCTGAAGCCGGAGCCTTGTCGGTGGCTGAAAATTACGTGGGGCTGCCGCTGAATTTTGGGGAGTAAGTCGCAACAAGCGGCTTGCTGTAAATTGCTGGCTATGACGCAAGCCAAACCACAAGCAATATCCCAAGCCCCTGCCCTGAAAATTCCTCAAGTCCTGAAAGGCGTTCGACTGCTCAGCTTGGCTTTGAATTTGCCCGGCCCCGCAGCCTTGATGCGCTGCCAGCAAATGGGCGCGCGCTGCGTCAAGTTGGAGCCGCCGAGTGGCGACCCGATGCAGCATTACAGCCCGACCGCTTATGCGCAATTGCAGAGCCGCGTCAAGGTCATCTCGGCCGATTTAAAGACTGAGGCAGGACAAAAAACGCTGCACCGCGAGCTCGCCAAAACCGATGTATTGATCACCTCGTTCCGGCCTTCTGCGATTGAAAAACTCGGCTTGAGCTGGAAGAGTTTGCACCGCATCTACCCTTCCCTGTCGCAGGTGGCCATCGTCGGTAGCCCGGGGGCACGCGCCGAAGAACCCGGCCACGACCTGACCTACGTGGCGGACAGCGGCTTGGTCCCTGGCCTCGAATTACCCGCCACGCTGTACGCCGACATGGGCGGCTCTTTGACAGCCAGTGAAGCGGTGTTGCAGGCGGTGCTGTCGCAACGCAGTAGCGGCAAAGGCATTCGCTTGGAGGTAGCGCTGTCGAGTGCAGCGCAGTACTTGGCGTTGCCGAGACATTGGGGGCTGACGCAGCCCAGTGGTTTTGTGGGTGGCGCCCATGCCGGTTACCGCGTGTATGCGTGCAAGGATGGCCGTGTGGCGGTGGCGGCTTTGGAGCCTCATTTTGCCGCTGCGCTGTGTGCTGCAGCAGGCTTGCAAGCATCAGATGTGGCGAGTCTGCAAACCCAGGGGGCACGCGACAGCATTGCCCGTTTTTTGAAGAAGCAGACGCGCCTGCAGCTCGATGCGCTGGCAGTTTTGAGGGACATTCCGCTGTACACGATGACCAACTGAATCAGGTGGCCGGCACCCGAGAGCGCCGGTTGCAACGTCAAGTCAGCGCTGGCAGCACAGTTCCCACGCACTGACCAAAGCCGATGCGTGCAGCACCAGGTTTTTCACACCAACCGCGCAAGACCACGGCGTCGCCGTCTTCCAGATAAGTGCGGCTTTCGCCGTTGGGTAGCGTGAGCGGCTGTTTGCCACCGACAGTCAACTCGATCAGCGCACCCGCCTCGTCCAGCGTCGGGCCTGACAAAGTGCCGGTTCCCATCAGGTCGCCCGGTTGCAGATTGCAACCATTCACGGTGTGGTGCGCCACGATCTGGGCGACCGTCCAGTACGCGTGCCGATAGCTGGTGTGGGTCAAGCGTGTGGCGGCTTGGTCTTGCTGGCGCATGGTCTGGGTTTGCAGCAAGACCTCTAACTGAATGTCCAGTGCACCTTGCGCTGAATTGTCCGGCGAATCCAGATACGGCAGCGGCTGCGGGTCATCCGTGGGCCGTGTGAAAGCGACGCGGTAAGGACTCAAGGCCTCCAGCGTCACGATCCATGGCGAAATCGTGCTGGCGAAATTCTTCGACAAGAAGGGGCCGAGCGGCTGGTACTCCCAAGCTTGAATGTCTCTGGCCGACCAGTCATTGAGCAAACACATGCCGAACACGCTGGCCTCTGCCTCGGTGATGGCGATGGGTTTACCCAGCGCATTGCCGCTGCCGACAAAAATACCCATTTCAAGCTCGTAGTCCAGCCGCTTGCACGGGCCGAGCGACGGTGCACTGGCACCCGGTGGCATGGTTTGCCCGACCGGGCGGGGAAAGCGCTGACCCGACACACCAATGCTGGACGCCCGGCCGTGGTAACCAATGGGAATCCACTTGAAATTGGGCAACAGCGGGTTGTCCGGACGGAACTGGCGGCCGATGTTGGTGGCGTGATGGACCGAGGTATAAAAATCCGTGTAGTCGCCGATGTGCGCCGGCAGGCTGTATTCAGCTACAGCCTGCGGAACCAAGCAAACGGCTAGCTTGGCTTGCTCCGGCGCACCTTCGCGCAGGGCCCGTGACAGCGCCAGACGCAGCGCCGACCAAACCGGCTGGGCCATTGCCATCAGCGCGTTCAAGCTGTCTGCAGTTGCAGCGTGAACAGCGGCCGCTGCGGCTCCAGAAAAGACACCACTGGCAGCGACAGCCGCCAGATCCAGAATCTGATCACCGATGGCCACGCCGCCGCGATACGCTTCAGCGCTGCCTTGCCGTCGAAAGACTGCGAACGGCAGGTTCTGGATAGGGAAGTCGGTCTGTGCTTGGTTGGCCGAGGCGAGCCAGCTGCGCAGGGCCGGGTCATGTGTTTCGTTCAAAGTTTGCATGGCTTGAGTGTCTTGTGGCTTGGTTGTGTACAGAGCAGATGAATCACGGACGGGTCGGGTCGAAGTGTTTCTTCAACCCCTGCCAGCAGCGGTAGTACTCGGGTTGCAGCTGGGCTGACTCCAGTGCAAAACGCGTGGGCTGAATCACCGTCGGGGTCTCGAACATGAAGGCCATGGTGCCTTGGATGTAGTCGGGCTGGCTGGTGTCGGCCGCGCTGGCCTTGGCAAAGGTGTCTGCATCCGGGCCGTGACCGGTCATGCAGTTGTGCAGCGACGCACCGCCGGGCACAAAGCCTTCGGCCTTGGCGTCGTAAGCACCGTGGATCAAACCCATGAATTCGCTGGCGAAGTTGCGGTGAAACCAAGGTGGCCGGAAAGTGTTCTGCATGGTCAGCACGCGCGGCGGGAAGATCACGAAGTCAATCGAGTCCACACCCGGGGTGTCGCTGGGTGACTGCAGCACCAGAAAAATCGACGGGTCTGGATGGTCGTAGCTGATCGATCCGATGGCATTGAAGCGGCGCAGGTCGTACTTGTAAGGCGCGTAGTTGCCGTGCCATGCCACCACGTCCAGCGGCGAATGGCCGATGCGCGCCGTCCACAGGTGGCCGTTGAACTTGGTGAGCAACTCGAAGTCGCCTTCACGGTCTTCGTAAGCGGCCACAGGGGTGCGAAAGTCACGCGGATTTGCCAGGCCGTTGGAGCCGATCACGCCCAAGTCTGGGAGCTTGAGCAGGGCACCGTAGTTCTCACAGACATAGCCACGCGCTTGGCCGTCGGGCAAACGCACCTGAAAGCGCACACCGCGCGGAATCACCGCAATTTCTTGCGGTTCGACTTCGACCAGACCCATCTCGGTGGCCAGCACCAAGCGGCCTTCTTGCGGCACGATCAGCATCTCGCCGTCGGCGTTGTAGAAGAAACGCGTCTCCATGGATCGGTTGGCCGCATACAGATGGATGCCGCAACTGGCGTTGCCGGCCATGCTGACCATGCCGTCGACAAAATCTGTCGGTGCACTGACGGCATCTGGCATGGGCAAAGGGTCCCAGCGCAACTGGTTGGGCGGCGTCGGGACTTCGTCAAAGCGACTCAGCCAACGGCTGTCTTGAATGCGCTCGAAGGGCTGGTGCATGGCCGCCGGACGAATCCGGTACAGCCAAGAACGGCGGTTGGTGTGGCGCGGTGCGGTGAAGGCGGTGCCCGACAACTGCTCTGCGTAGAGCCCATAAGGCGCCTTTTGCGGTGAATTGCGGCCTTCTGGCAGCGCTCCGGGCAAGGCCTCGGTGGCGAATTCGTTGGCAAAGCCGCTTTGATAATTTTTGTCATTCAAGGTGTCAGTGCGCATGACTTGATTCCCCTAAGGTGTCAGCGGCTGCGGCTATGAGTTGCTCCGCAACTTGGCCATCGGCGATGCGCTCAATCGCCAGCAAGGCAAAGCGAGCCAGAAACAGCTGCGCATTGTCTTCGCCAAGCTGTGTCATGGTCTTGCAAAGACGGGTGTAGACGGCATCGAGTTCGCTGTCGGTCATGGTCATTTCCTGAGGATGGTTCACGGTTGCCATGTTCAAGCAAGCGTTTGGTGGATAACGGCGGAAATTTCAGCGGGCACAGCATGAAGCCAGCGGGCTAGGACATGGCCATCCGGGCGCACCAAATACAAGGTACCGTCCACGGCACCATACATCGGAAAAAGTCGACCCGTGTGGTCCCAGCCATGCAGCGCTGAGGCGCTGGCGCCGCTGTTGCGAGAAATACCGACCAGCTTGAAAGGCAGACCACGCGCTTGGAGGCTCGCCTCAAGCACTTGCAGTTCGGCCACTGGCGTGCCGTCTTCGCTGAAGTACAGGGCCGTGAAGCGAGGTGCCAGCAAATCGGTGACGTGCCCTTCATGGCTAGCACTGCCGCCAATGAAGGTCAGCGGGCACTCAGGCAGCACAGCGCCGGGGACGGGGCCCGCTGTGAATTCGGCAGACCGCTCAGGCGCAGCATTGAGCGGGGATCCTGTGTAGCTGATGGCCGATGACTGGCGCGGGTTGATCAGCGAACGCACGCCCGCATGCTTGACCGCAAGGCTGAGAACGGCTTGACGCATCAGGGCGAAGGCGAACGACGGCGGTGCCATGAACTCGGTGCTTTTGGTGCCGTAACTCAGATTTTCATGCGCCGCGGCGACACGCTCGTCAGAGTAGCTTTCCAAGAGCTGCTCTGACGCTAGGCCCTTGACGACAAGGGCGAGCTTCCAAGACAAATTGTCAGCGTCATCGATCCCGGAATTAGCACCGCGCACACCGAAGATCGGTACCAGATGGGCCGCGTCGCCGGCAAACAGAATGCGATTTTTTTGGTAGCGCTCGAGCGTCAAAGCGTTTGCCTTGTAGATCGTGATCCAGATGGGTGACCAAGCCCCTTTTTCGCCCATCATCTCCAGCAGGCTTTCGACGCGGGGCATCACGTTCTCAGGCTTGATCGCTTCGTCTGGGTCTTCGCCATCACGGAGCTGGTAGTCGATGCGCCAAACGTTGTCGGGCTGCTTGTGAACCAGCACGGTCGAGTCCGGATTGCACGGCGGGTTGAAGTAGGCCAGACGCTCAGCGGGTCGGTCGGTGTCGAGCAAAATGTCAACGATGACGTAGCGGCCTTCGTAGCTCGTGCCTTTGAGCGGCAGGCCCAGCGACTCGCGCAAGAAACTGCGACCGCCGTCTGCCGCCACCACCCAGTCGGCGTCGAGCTGGTAACTTCCCTCAGGCGTGGCGAGCGTCAAGCGAGCACCGTCTTCACGCGAATCAACCGCCGTGACCTGGGTTTGCCAGCGAATCTCAATCAGCTCCGGCATCTGCAATACACGCTCAAGCAGGATTTGTTCAATGTGGTACTGCGCCAGATTGAGCATGGGCGGCAGCTTCTGGTTTTCGTCTTGCGGCATCTTGAAGTGCAGCACTTCCGTGTCTTTGTAAAAGCTGCGCCCGCCTGTCCATGGCAGGCCAATTTTAAGGAAGCCGTCGACAGCGCCCAAGCGTTCAACGATCTCCAGACTACGGCGTGAAATGCAGATGGCCCGGCTGCCGGCACACACCGAGTCATCGGCTTCAATCAGGACAACACGCACGCCGTGGCTCGCCAGACCGAGCGCCGTGGTGTAGCCCACCGGTCCACCACCGACAACGACCACCAGATGTGTCGGGCTTTCAACGCCGTCCTTCAATGTTGGTATTTGCGCAGGGTAAAGCTGGGCAATGAATGGATAAGGGATGAATTGATGGGTCATGGAAAGCTCCTGTGCAGATGCAATCTGCGCTTCAATTGCATTTGCATTAATTTAGTTGTGTCCGCAACTATATCAATAAAAACGGCCTTTCCGCTTTAGCTGTTTACCCTTGCCGAACCAACACGCCTTTAAAATTGACAACCATGACCGCACACCAATGAAACGTTCCCACCCAAATTGATCCCTGCGGGTTTTGCCACGACTAACTCTGGAATACTTTTCACTGTGATGCCTACAAACACTGACACCGTGTCGCTCGAAGGCACTTTCACCCATCGGCTGCACACACTGTCCAAGCTCACAGACCGGGCCACACAAGCGGCGTATCTGGCGGATGCTGACATTCCCTTCAGCGAGGGCCGCTGTCTGGCCGCCATTGGGGCGTTCAGCCCACTCTCCGTGAAAGACCTTGCCTTTCGGGCCAACCTGAACAAAGCCCAAGCCAGTCGTGCAGCACAAACACTGGTCGATCAGGGACTGGTGCGCAAGTCAGCCAGCGTCACTGACGGGCGCGGAGTTGTGCTGACAATAACCGCTAAAGGAAAGCGCGTCTGGCAGCGCCTGATGACCGTGATTGAACGCCGGAATGTTGAAATCACCTCTTGTCTTGATGCACTAGAACGTCAGGCCCTGGACCAGTTGATTGATCGCTTGGTGGAGCATGCGCGAGTGGCCGCTGCGGGCACCTGCGACCTAGACAGCTGAGATGTACTAGCCTGAGTAAATACCCTAGTTGCGAGCGCAACTATATTTAACTATGATGGATGCATCTGCAAACCCAACGGTTTTCTATCGTCTGGCGCGAGCGCTTTCATCAAAGAACCCAGGATTACACATGAAATACACGCAGGCAGTTCGCCGCTTACTGGCCGTCACCACACTGGCTTTGCCGATCATGGCGGCCGCGTTTCCAGACAAGCCTGTCGAGTGGGTTGTCCCGTATGCACCCGGCGGTGGATCAGATGTGGTTGCTCGAATTTTGTCCCTGCCGATGAGCAAGACTCTGAGTCAGCCGATCATCATCAATAACAAGCCCGGTGCGGCGACTAATATTGGCGCCGACTACGCAGCCAAGTCGAAGGCCGATGGTTATGTGATGCTGACCGGCGACACCGCCACCTTGGGCGCCAACCCAGCTTTATATTCAAAGCTCAGCTACAACGTTGAAAAAGACTTTGCACCGGTCGGTCTGATGGCCCGGTTCCCAATGATTTTGGTGGTCAACGCCAATGTGCCAGCCAAAAACATGACTGAATTTTTGGCTTGGGCCAAGAAGCAGCCCGACGGCGTCAGCTACGCAACACCGGGCGCTGGCAGCCCGCATCATTTGGCTACCGAGTTGTTTCGTGCCGCCAGCGGGCTCAAGCTGGTGCACGTGGCATACCGGGGTGCAGCACCCGCAGTACAAGACGTGATTGGCGGCCAAGTCCCATTCATGTTCGTTGACACCGCCAGTGGATATCAGCACATTTTGTCTGGTCGGCTCATTCCGATCGGTGTGGCCAGCCCCAAGCGAATTGCCAGCTTCCCCGCAGTTCCTACGATTGCGGAACAAGGCTTCAAGGGTTTTGAAGCCTATGCATGGCAAGGCTTGGTCGTGCCGACCGGTACACCGGCAGACGCCGTGGCTGCTCTGAGCAAGGCATTGCTGGCAGCACTGGAAACCACCGAAGTCAAAGCGCGGTTCCAGACCCTCGGCCTAGAAGCCATTCCAAGCACGCCGGCACAGATGGCCGCTTATGCAAAAAGTGAACGCGCGAAATGGGCGAAGGTCATTCGCGACAGCAACATCCGGCTCGACTGAAGCTTAAAAAAGGGAAGCGGTCAGGCGCAGACCGCTTTCAACGGATGACTGTCAAGCAGCTTTTACGCGGTTAACCAGTCAATTCAGCCAGCTGCGCTTTCAAAGCCGCATTTTCTGCGCTGAGCGTGGTGATGGTTTGTTTCAAGCGCGCAATCACGCCCGCCGGCGAATCGGGTTCGCTGCGCTCGACTGCCCGGCTTTCGCGGACTTGGCGTGCGGCTTGCTGCAGTTCTTTTTTACCGCCAGCCGCAGCCGCCACCTGCTCCGCAACAGGCAAGGACGCGACGTTGGCAGCGGCGGTGATTGAAATGGAACCCGATTTAACAGCAGCGACCAGTTCGGGTGCGGCTGACTCCTGAATTTTTTTAATGTGACTCAGAGCGCTGCTGCTGAGACGGGCGGCTTTGGCTGTTGCGTCGCTGGTGGTCATGGCTTGAACATGACTGTTAGAAGCACTTGGACTGGACACAGCGGCAGTTGACTCAGGCGTTACTGAATTCGCCGCTGCCGACACGCTGGCTGTCAAGATGTCTTTTCTGCGCAGCGCCAGCACACCACGTTGAAAATCAGACAGACTACGCCGGCCCAGGTGTTGATCAATCATCCACAAATGAACGTCGTTCATGGACTTGAACTGGGTATTTTGCAACGTATTGAAAGCAATGCCGTGCTGGCTGCAAATGCCGTAGCGGTTGTGACCATCAACCAACACGTTGCCCCAGAGCACCAAGGCATCGCGGCAACCTTCAGCCAGCAGGCTGCGTTCCAGGGCCGCATGTTCGTGCGGAGTCAACGGATCAATGTACGCGCGCAGCTCTTCACTGACAGTGATGTTCATAAATCGCAATGTTGGTGGCGCAAACCGGCTGGTTTGCGGGGATGGATGCGGATCAGCGCGGTTTACGAGGAGGCTTGGCCGAACCGTTGTCACGCGGCGGCAAGCCGGTGTGCTGGGTCAGGATGCGGCCTTTGACCGGCGCGGAAGACTTCAACGCGACGGTGGTCGAGTTTTTCTTGCGTGCGCTGGTGTAGCCGCCGTCGGTCAGCGGCTGGTAGGTGGGGATCAGGTGGTGCTTGCCGTTGCCGATCAAGTCAGAGCGACCCATGGTCTTCAGCGCTTCGCGCAACAGCGGCCAGTTGTTGGCATCGTGGTAGCGCAAAAAAGCTTTGTGCAGGCGACGGCGCTTGTCACCGCGGACGATGTCGACGGTCTCGCTGTCGCGCGTGATCTTGCGCAGCGGATTGCGGTTGGTGTGGTACATGGCTGTCGCCGTGGCCATGGGTGACGGGTAAAACGTCTGCACTTGGTCAGCCCTGAAACCGCTTTTCTTCAGCCAGATAGCGAGGTTCATCATGTCTTCGTCGCTGGTGCCCGGGTGCGCGGCGATGAAGTAAGGAATCAAAAACTGCTTCTTGCCGGCTTCGAGCGAGTACTTCTCAAACATCTGTTTGAACTTGTCGTAACTGCCGATGCCGGGTTTCATCATCTTGGTGAGCGGGCCTTGCTCGGTGTGCTCGGGCGCGATCTTCAAGTAGCCACCGACGTGGTGTGTCACCAGTTCTTTGACGTACTCGGGGCTTTGCACCGCCAAGTCATAGCGCAGGCCGGAGCTGATGAGAATTTTCTTGATGCCTTTGAGCGCACGGGCCCGGCGGTACATCTTGATCAAGGGCGCGTGGTCGGTGTTGAGGTTCGAGCAAATGCCGGGGTAAACGCAAGAAGGTTTGCGGCAAGCGGCTTCAATCTCAGGTGACTTGCAACCGATGCGGTACATGTTGGCGGTCGGGCCGCCGAGGTCTGAAATAGCGCCGGTGAAGCCTTTGACGGTGTCACGAATGGCTTCGATCTCGCGGATCACGGAGTCCTCGGAACGGCTCTGGATGATGCGGCCTTCGTGCTCGGTGATGGAGCAAAAC
>CANFZL010000091.1 GCA_947451205.1 Comamonadaceae bacterium | reverse complement strand
GTTGGGTAAAAAAGAGGAGCGCAAGGTATGAAGCTCTTGCAACACAAACTCGGTTTGGCTTTCACCTTGGTGGCCGCTGCGCTGCTGCTGGTGGCACCGCAATACCTGAAGAACTATGGCGTGTATCTGCTGAGTTATTGGCTGGTGTTCGTCATCGCCATCATGGGCCTGAACCTGACCACCGGTTACGCCGGCCAGAAGTCGCTGGGTCATGCGGCCTTCTTTGGCATCGGTGCTTACACCGTGGCGATCCTGATGAAGGCCGGTTTCAGTTTCTGGCTTGGGTTGCCAGCCGCCGCCTTAATTTGCTTTGCTGTCGGGCTGGTGCTGGGCTTTCCGGCGCTGCGCGTGCAGGCTATTTATTTGGCCTTTGCCACGCTGGGTTTCAACACCGCCATTTGGCTGGTGATGCGCAACGAGGAGTGGCTCACCGGCGGCACCTTCGGCATCAACAACATTGCGCGGCCCTCTTTGTTGGGCTATTCGCTGGACGGCAATCGGCCTTATTACTACTTCGTGCTGGCGGTCACCTTGGTGATGGCGGGTCTGCTGTGGGGCTTGCTGCGCTCGCCTTGGGGTAAAGCTTTCAAGGCGCTGCGCGACAACCCAATTCGGGCCGAAAGCCTGGGCATTGACATTCGAAACTACACCTTGCTGAGCTTTGCCATTGGCGCTGTGTATGCGGGTGTGGCGGGTGCGCTGTTTGCGTCGCTGGTGCAGTTCATCGAGCCAGCCCCCTTCACCGTGGGCGCCTCCATCATGATGTACCTGATGGTCGTGGTTGGTGGTGCGGGTTACTTTTTAGGGCCGGTGTTGGGCGCTGCCGTGGGCGTGGTGTTGCCGGAGTGGATGCGCGATGTACCCGGCGTGGCCGCGTGGTACTTGCCGATTTTTGGCTCCGCCGTGGTGCTGATGATGGTCTGGTTGCCGGACGGTTTGCTGAGCATTCCAGACCGGCTGAAGGAGCGCCGCATGGCGCGTGAAGCGTCGGCGCTGCGCGCAGCAAAAGCTGTCATGGCTGCAAAAATGAGAGCAGAGTCATGAACCATCCTTTGCTCAAAGTCACCGGCTTGAAGAAAGCCTATGGCGCTATTCAAGCGGTCGGGGGTGTCTCTTTTGAAGTCATGCCGGGCGAAATATTCGGCGTCATCGGGCCGAACGGTTCGGGTAAGACCACCATGTTCAACAGCGTGCTCGGGCAGATCACGCCCGATGCCGGCGAGATCGAACTGAATGGTCAGAGCATCAGCGGCTTGTCTCCGCTGGCACTGAGTCGGCGCGGTGTTGGGCGCACGTTCCAGACGCTGCAGGTCTTCGGGAAAATGACGGTGCGTGACAACCTCATCGTCGCTGCGCAAGAACACCAGGGCAGCATGCTGAGCCGCATGTTTGCGCCGGGCGACTCGGGTCTGGGCGATCGGGCTGATGCCTTGATCGATCAATTCCGCATTCGCCACGTCGCCGACACGCTGGCTGGCACCCTGAGTTACGGTCAGCAAAAGCTGGTCGACATTGCCATGGCTTTCATGGCCCAACCGGCGCTGGTGTTGTTGGACGAACCCTGTGCGGGCGTCAACCCGAGTCTGGTCGGCGGCATTTCCAATCTACTCAAAGAACTCAACCGAAATCCTAAGTTAGGCCGTCAAAGTTCATTTGTCGTGATTGAGCACAACATGGACTTTGTCATGGATCTGTGCCACCGCATCATGGTGATGGTCGAGGGGCGAGTCATGGCCATCGGCACACCCGCCGAAATTCGCGCCAATAAAGAGGTGCTTGACGCCTACTTAGGAAACTGAATATGACAGAGGACATTTGCATAGAGTTTGACGATGTGGTGGCGGGTTACAAGGATTTCATGATCCTCAACAACCTGTCCTTCAAGGTGAGGCGCGGTTCCATCACATTGCTGCTTGGCCCGAACGGTGCGGGTAAATCAACCGTGCTGAAAACCCTCTTTGGTTTGCTCAAGCCGCGCCAAGGCCGCATTTTGCTGGACGGCGAAGACATCTCTGGCGCTAGCCAAAAAGCGCTGCTGGCCAAAGGCATTGCCTTTGTGCCGCAGGGGCGTAATTTGTTTGGTCAGTTGACGGTCTTCCAAAACTTGGAGTTGGGCGGCATCACGCTCGGCACCAAGACCACGCATGAGCGCATCCCTGAGGTGCTTGACTTTTTTCCGCGTGTGAAAGAGCGTTTGCATTCACAAGCGTCTGCCTTGTCAGGCGGGGAACAAAAGCAACTCGAAATCGGTCGGGCGCTGTTGCTGCGGCCTAAAGTCCTGTTGATTGACGAGCCTTCGATCGGCTTGTCGCCCTTGGTGGTACAAGATGTTTTCAAATTGTTGAAAACTTTGGCGGCACAAGGCACCACGGTGCTGATGGTCGAGCAAAATGTCAAAAGCGCCTTGAAGATTTCCGACGATGCGATTGCGCTGGAGTCTGGCCAGATGGTGCTGCACAAAGCTGCCTCAGAGTTGCTGGCCGACCCGCATATCGAACGCTTATTTCTGGGCGGCGGCCACGTACCCGAATTGAGTAGCCCAGCCAGCGCTGTAAGCGCGGCCTGATTTTTATTTTTTTGACTTGTCATCTCAGGACGCACCATGAGCACCCATCTGCAAGCACTTTCAGCCGACCGCGAAGCCATTCCGGAAGCCGCCAATCCACTCGGACTGGACGGCATCGAGTTCATTGAATACACCACCAGCAAGCCGCAGGCTTTGGGGCAAGTGCTGGAGATGATGGGCTTTCGCCCTGTGGCACGCCACCGCTCACGGGAGGTGCTGTTGTACCGTCAGGGCGCCATCAACATCATCGTCAACGCGCATGTGTCGGCCTTGCCAGATGGTGCTGTGCCGCAAGACAAACCGGTGATTGCGGCCATTGGCTTGCGCGTGCGCGACGCCGCTGCGGCTTACCGCCGAGCGCTGGAGCGTGGCGCCTGGGCCGTGCCGCCGCGGGTCGAGGTGATGGAGTTGAACATCCCGGCGATTCATGGCGTTGGCAAGAGCCGTATTTACTTTGTTGACCGTTACGACAAGTTCTCGATTTACGATGTTGACTTTGTGCCGATTCCAACAGTTGAGCAGCACCCGCCCGCAGTGGCGGGTCTGCACTTTTTTGGAGTGGTGCAATACATCGGCAACGACCGTACCGAAGACTGGGCCGAGTTTTACCGTGAGCTGTTTGGCTTCACTGATTTGCCGGACGACCAGCGTTTTGGGGTTTTGCCCAAGGGCCGCATTTTGCAAAGCCCGTGCCCGGCGGCGTCGCGCTTTTACGTGCAATTGATCGAGCCTGACGCCAGCGTGTTGGATGTCGAAGACGACGAAGCCTTGCAGCGCATTGGCCTGGGCACGGCTGACGTGCTCGCCACGGTGGCTGAGCTGGCCCAGCGCGGTGTCGAGTTTGTGCAGTCTCGTGGCGTGCAGACCGAAGACCGCGGCGCACTCACCCGCACCTGGCTGCAAAGCGTCAGCTTTGAGCTGGTGCACGACCAGCGCAGCGGCCCAACCCGCGGCGAGCGGAGCTGAGTCATGCACTACAGCGGAAACATCAGCGACTTTGGGATGGACACCATCTCCTTGGCGGGGCCTCTGGAGGCCAAACTCAAGGCTGTGCGCGAAGCTGGCTTCACGCAGATCATGCTGTCGGCGCGCGACTTGGTCGGTCACCCTGAGGGTCTGGAGGCGGCCGTGCAGGCTGTTAAATCCAGCGGTTTGCGCGTCACCGGTTTCCAAGTTTTGCGGGATTTTGAAGGTCTGTCGGGTCATTTGCACGAGTACAAAATGGACATCGCCAAGTCGATGCTCGAGATGTGCCACGCGCTGGATTGCCGCGTCTTGCTGATCTGTTCTTCGACCTCGGTACACGCCACCGGCGACACCGCCGCACTGGTCAAAGATTTGCGCAAGCTGGCCATGTTGGCGATTCCGATGAACATCAAGATCGCCTACGAAGCCTTGTCGTGGGGCCGCGTGGTCAATGAGTTTCCGCAGGCTTGGGACATCATCACCCAAGCTGACATGCCCAATCTCGGGCTTGGTTTTGATTCGTTCCACATGTTTGCCACCAAGACCTCGCTGGA
The DNA here is from genome assembly GCA_947451205.1 of Comamonadaceae bacterium. GTDB lineage: Bacteria > Pseudomonadota > Gammaproteobacteria > Burkholderiales > Burkholderiaceae_C > Polaromonas. The sequence goes on along the minus strand of CANFZL010000091.1, from coordinate 5,491 downwards.
CGAGTTGGAGATGCTCGACCCGAACAAGATTTTTCTGGTGCAGCTGGCCGACTTCATGTGGACCGAGATCAAGTCCGTTGAAGAACGCATCTCCACGGCGCGACACTTTCGGGTGTTTCCGGGCGAGGGCGTGCACAGCGAAGCGCTGGCCGCGCTGGTCAACAAGCTGCACAGCTTGGGTTACCGCGGTGACTACAGCTTTGAAGTCTTCAACGACGACTACCAGCAGATGCCGCTGCCGACGGTGGCGCAGCGGGCTTGGCGCTCAGCCCAGTGGCTGGGCGAAGACGTGCTGCGTCGGTCTGTACCCTTGCCAAACCAGATCAGGCTCAAGCGCTGAATGCATTGCCTGCCCTTCAATTCACGCCCACATAAAAGCCATTGACCATGAGTATTTTTGAAGGTTTTTTGTCTACCCCCGAGAGCCTTGAGGCTTTCGGTGAAAGTCATTTCTTAGCAGCCATGTTGCGCTTTGAAGCCTCGCTGGCCAGAGCCCAGGCCACGGCTGGACTGATTCCGCAGAGCGCGGCGCAGTCCATCATCGACACCTGCAAGGTGGAGCTGTTTGACGTCAGCAAGATCGTCCGCGAAAGCGGCCGCGCCGGCACGTTGGCGATTCCCTTGATGAAAAGCCTGAAGGAAACTGTCGGCTTGTTCAATCCAGACGCGGTGCGCTTTGTTCACTTCGGCAGCACCAGCCAAGATGTGATCGACACGGCGCTGGCGCTGGTCACGCGCGACGCGTTGGCGATGGTGCAAGCCGATGTGCAAATCGCCATTGATGCCTTGCTGGTGCTGGCTGAGCGCCACGCAGCTGACCCAATATTGGCGCGCACGCTCCTGCAGCCAGCCTCCGTCACCAGTTTTGGTTTGAAGTGCGCCGGCTGGGTCGCGCCTTTGATTCGCAGCCAGCAACGTTTGCAAGTGGCGGCTGCCAACGCCCTGTGTGTGCAGCTCGGTGGTGCGGTGGGTACGCTGGCCCAAATGAAGGCGCAAGGCCCGGAAGTCATCGCCCTGATGGCGGTTGACCTGCAACTCAAAGCGCCGATGGCGACTTGGCACACGCAGCGCGACGAATGGGTTGCGCTGGGTTGCGAGCTGGGCTTGCTGGTCGGCAGCCTTGGCAAGATCGCCCGTGACATTTCCCTCATGGGGCAATTCGAAGTCAATGAAGTGTCCGAGCCCGTAGAGCCCGGTCGCGGTGGTTCGTCGGCCATGCCGCACAAGCGCAATCCGGTGGCGTGCATGGTGGCGCTGGTGGCGGCGCAGCGCGCACCGCAGCGTGTCGCTGCGCTGCTGGCGGCGATGCCGCAAGAACACGAACGCGCTTTGAGCCATTGGCAAACCGAGCTGGCAGAATGGCCGGGCTTGTTGATGTCGGCGCATGGCAGCGCACGCGCCATGGCCCAGGCTTTGCCCGGTTTGCAGGTGGACACCGCGCGCATGCTGGCCAACTTGCAAGCGCTGCGCGCGGTGCTGCCTGCCGAAGCGGCTGACGAGTGGTTCAACCCAGCCTTGGCATTGCACGCGGCAGGCGTCACGCGCAGCCAACTGACGGACTTAAAGACGATTCAGGCTGGCGGCAAATCCAAAACCAATATGAAAGTGAAAGCATGACCGATCACGATAAAAATAATGACCAGGATTACGCCGACGGCATGCTGAACCGCCGCCGCGTGCTGGGTAACGCCTGGGTCGACAAATCGCTGGTCAATGTGAATGACTTCAATGGCGAGTTTCAGAACCTGATCACGCGCTATGCATGGAACGAGGTCTGGGGCCGTCCGGCCTTTGGTGACAAAACTCGGCGCCTGATGGTGTTGTCGACCATGATCGCGCTCAAAGCCTACGAAGAATTTGCCCTGCATGTGCGTGCTGGTTTAGACGGCCCGCCTGAGTCACGTTTGACCCCTGACGACATCAAAGAAGTCATCATGCAAGCGGCGATTTACTGCGGCGTTCCTGCCGCCAACCATGCGTTTTCAATTGCCGGCGCTATTTTGCGTGAGAAGGGATTCTTGCCATCCTCAGACACGCCAGCCCACGTTGCCTGAGCGGATCCCTGTGGCTGCAGTACGATCATGGGTTAATGCTCATCGTCACTGAATCGACACGAAAGAAACCATGACTTCATCGACTGTTACTGAATCGAATCCATCGCCAAAACTCCATTGGGTCCTTGATGGCCAAGGCCCGGTGGTGATGCTCAGTCACGCGCTTGGCTGCGACCTCAGCATGTGGGACGCGGTGGCTGAACGTCTGAAGCAGCGCTTCACTGTTTTTCGTTATGACGCCCGTGGCCATGGCCAATCATCAGCACCCGCAGGGCCTTACAGCATGGAGATGTTGGCTGACGACGCAGCCGCACTCATTCAGGCTCAGGGTCTAGGCCCGGTACATTTCGTGGGTCTGAGCATGGGCGGCATGACGGCGCAGGCCTTGGCTGCACGCCATCCAGAGCTCGTCAAGAGCATCACCATTGCCAACGCCGCTAATTTTTATGGTGAACCTGCTGGTGCCATGTGGCGCGCCCGTATGAGTACAGTGTTAGCGCAAGGTGTTGCTGCCGTGGCCGAAGGTGCTATCCAGCGCTGGTTCACGCCGGAGTTCATCGCCGACACGGTGGGTGGCGGCGCTGCCCGCGTGGCGACGTTGCGTCAAAAACTTGAAAAACTTGCGCCCGAGCCTTATGCCGCGAGTTGCGGTGCGGTGGCCGCGATTGATTTTCGCAGCAGCAACCAGCGCCTCACTTGCCCGACGCTGGTGATCGCCGGTACCCGCGACGAAGCCACACCGCTGGCGCTGTCAGAGACGATTGTCAGTAGCATCGCCGGCGCAAAACTCGTGACCTTGCCAGCGGCGCATTTGAGTGCGGTTGAGCAGCCGCAGGCGTTTGCGGCCTTGCTTGAAACGTTCTTTGATGGCTTGAAATAAGTCCGTCTTTGCGGGCATAAACCCTCTGTCACTGCGCACATAAAGTCTTCGTCACTGCGAGCGAAGCGCGGCAGTCCATCAACGCGCGCCTACAAGATGGATGGCCGCGCTGCGCTTGCCATGACAAAAAAGTTGGGCGGCTTCCAATCCGTTCACAATTCAGGCCATGGCTGCTATTTCCCACTACCCAGTTGACGAGCGCGAGGTCGAGTTCAACGCGATTCGGGCACAGGGCGCAGGCGGGCAAAACGTCAACAAGGTGTCTAGTGCGGTGCATCTGCGCTTTGACATCTCAGCATCGTCCTTGCCGGTCGAGATCCAGGAGCGTTTGCTGTGTCTGAGCGACAGCCGCATCACGCAGGATGGGGTGCTGGTGCTGAAGGCGCAGCAGCACCGCACGCAAGAGATGAACCGCAGCGATGCCCTGGCTCGGCTGCAAGAGGTTGTCGACAGCGTGGCAGTACCGCCTAAAGCCCGGCGCGCGACCAAACCGACTTATGGCTCGAAGCAACGGCGGCTGGAAGGCAAGAGCCAGCGTTCTAGCATCAAAAGCTCACGCGGCAAGGTGCAAGACTGAGGCGGGTATAAACGCAGGATGACATCTGCAATTGACTCTTTGCCCGAGGCCTCATCAAAAGCCCCAACAGCTTCTCAAGCTTCCCAATTGCCCCCACTTTCCCAGAACGCCGAGTACGCACAAGTCTTGAAGGCTGCACGCCGCGTGCTCACGCCCTGCGGCAGTGGTCAGCTGGTCTGGCATGTTTGGGGTGAGCAGGGGGCTGACCCGGCGCTGCCGCCGTTGGTGTTGTTCCATGGCGGTAGCGGCAGCTGGACCCATTGGCTGCGCAACGTGTTGCCGCTCGCAGCCTCCGGTCGCTGTGTGGTTGTGCCTGATCTGCCGGGCTTTGGTGACTCGGCCTTGCCGCCCGGTGGCGGTGATGTCGACGTGATGCCCGAGCCCCTGGAAGCTGGGCTCAAGCATTTGCTGGGCGACACACCGTGCGACCTGATGGGCTTTTCTTTTGGCGGCATGACAGCCGGTTTGCTGGCGCATCGCTTTCCGGCCCGGGTACTGCGGCTGATACTGGTCGGCGCGCCCGGTTTTGGCATTGAGCCGCTGGTGCCGTTCAAGCTCAAAGGTTGGCGCCATCTGCCTAGCATTGATCAACAATTGGCGGTGCATCACCACAATTTGCAAGCCCTGATGCTGCACGACCCCACCGCCATCACGTCCTTGGCCTGCCAAATGCAAGCTGCCAATGCCGTGCGAGACCGCATCCCCGGACGTCGGCTGTCACGCACCGACATCCTCGCTCGTGCATTGCCTGAAATTCAGAGTTCGCTGTATGTGATGTATGGCGACCAAGACCCGTTTTACCTGGGGCAAGTTGGTTTGTATGAAACCGCGCTGCCCGCGGCACCCAAGTTCAAGGCTTTACTTGCTGTTCAGGCCTCAGGCCATTGGGCGCAGTTCGAGCAGGCGGAGGCTTTCAATGCGGAAGTGCTGGCCCTGTTGAGCCAGCCCATCCAGTAAGGCTGTTTTACTTCTCGATTACTTTTCTATGGCCAGCAGCTCAACCTCAAAGGTCAGCGTGGCGTTAGGCGGCACCACACCACCCGCACCGCTGCTGCCGTAAGCGGTGGCCGGTGGGCAGGTCAAGGTGGCTTTGCCGCCGACCTTGATTTTTTGCATGCCTTCAGTCCAGCAGGGCACGACCCGGCTCAGCGGGAAAGTGGCCGGTGTGCCGCGCTTGTAAGAGCTGTCGAATTCGGTGCCGTTGGCCAGTGTGCCGCGGTAATGCACCTTGACTGAATCAGAGGCTCTGGGGTTGGCGCCTGTACCGTCTTTGGTGTGCGTGACCTTGACGCCGGAGGGCAGGGTTTCGGCTGGGGCGACGGCCAAGGCGCTGGCACTGACGAGCGTCAGTGCGGCGAAAGTGATGGCAAAAGCAGGGGCGAGGCGAGAGGTCAAAATTTTGTCCATAAATTGATTCAAAGCGTGAATGGTTTAAGTCGGAGCTCAAGCATAGTCTGCTACCGGCACGCAGCTGCAAAAGAGGTTGCGGTCGCCGTAGACATTGTCAACGCGGCCCACGGGCGGCCAGTATTTGGCTTGTTTCAGGCTGGCCAGCGGAAAGCCGCCGACTTCGCGCGAATAAGGTCGGTCCCATTCTGCGCCCAGCAAACTGGCAGCCGTGTGCGGTGCGTGCTTGAGGGGGTTGTTGTCTTGCGGCCAGCCGCCGTTTTCGATCATGCGAATTTCTTCCCGAATGGCGATCATGGCCGCGATGAAGCGGTCAATCTCGGCCAGGCTTTCGCTTTCGGTCGGTTCCACCATCAAGGTGCCAGCGACCGGAAAGCTCAATGTCGGCGCATGAAAACCGTAGTCCATCAAGCGCTTGGCAACGTCTTCGGCGCTGACGCCGCTGCTCTCTTTCAAGGGCCGCAAGTCCAAAATACATTCGTGTGCGACGCGGCCGTTGGCACTGGCGTAGAGCGTCGGGTAATGGTCTTTCAGCCGGGCGCTGATGTAGTTGGCGCTCAAGATCGCGACTTC
>CANFZL010000090.1 GCA_947451205.1 Comamonadaceae bacterium | reverse complement strand
CGAAGCCAACGGCTTTGCAGCCCTGGCCTTCATCAACACGCTCGGTGCTACGGCAGCCGCTGTGTTGGCCTGGTGCCTCGGTGAAGCGCTGATGCGCGGCAAGGCTTCGATGTTGGGTGCAGCTTCTGGTGCAGTTGCGGGTCTGGTGGCGATCACGCCAGCAGCCGGCAACGTCGGTATCGGCGGTGGTCTGGTCATCGGTTTCTTGGCTGGTTTTGCCTGCCTCTGGGGTGTCAATGGCCTGAAGAAAATCCTCGGTGCTGACGATTCACTGGACGTCTTCGGCGTGCACGGCATCGGCGGTATCTTGGGTGCGTTGCTCACCGGTGTCTTCAACTCACCAAGCCTAGGCGGCCCTGGCTTCGTGGCTGACTGGGTCACTGCTACTGGCGTGACTGCTGCTGACTACTCGATCGTTTCGCAAGTGTGGATCCAGGCCAAGGCCGTGTTCATCACCGTCGTCTGGTCGGGTGTGGTGTCCTTCATCGCCTACAAAGTGGTTGACCTGACCATCGGTCTGCGCGTCTCTGAAGAAGACGAGCGCGAAGGTCTGGACATCACTGCACACGGTGAAACGGCTTACCACAGCTGATAAAACGTGAGTGAATTCAGCCGGCGTGCTGTCAGGGCCGCCGGTTGATTGAAGTGAGAGAGTCTCCTTTGGATTTCAGCCCGCCAGCGCAAGTTGGCGGGCTGTTTTTTATGGGCGCGCGAGAAGCTACTTTTGCAGCTACAGTTAAAAGGCGCCGGCTTCTGCTGCCTGACTTTTCTTTCCACCCAAGGGCTTCATGACCTGGCAAACCGTCGTCAACACCCCCGACCAACTTGGTGAATCGCCGTTTTGGCATCCCACCGAAGGTCGGCTGTACTGGATGGACATTCCGGGCCGGCAGCTGCATCGGCTGCATGTCGCGAGCGGTGCGCAGCAAAGCTGGGCCATGCCGTCAGAGCCGGGTTGCATGGCGCCTGCTGCGTCTGGCGGTCTGGTGGTGGCGCTGCGCAGCGGTATTTACCGTGCGCACGAATGGGGCGGCGCGTTGATGTGCATCGTGACTGCGCCGTACGACACGGCAACCATGCGCTTCAACGATGGCAAAGCTGACCCGATGGGGCGGTTCTGGAGTGGCACGATTGACGAAACGCGGATGGCGGCCAACGCGCAGCTGTGGTCATTAGATGGTCGGAGTGCGACGCCGCAGCTGGAAAGCAACGCTGGCGGCGTGACGACCGGCAACGGTCTGGCTTGGTCACCTGACGCACGCACTTTGTACTGGGCCGATACGCCGAGTCACAGCATCCGCGCTTGGGATTGGAACGCTGAGAGCAACACTTTGGCCCGGCCACGCGTCTTCGCCAGTTGGCCGGGTAAACCGGTGGGCTGGCAAGTCGGCATGGCAAAAAATGGTGGCTATGGCGGCAGGCCTGATGGCGCAGCCGTCGATGTTGACGGCAACTACTGGGTCGCGATGTTCGAAGGCGGGTGCATCCTGCAACTTTCGCCAGCCGGCGAGACGCTGGCCAAGTGGCCGCTGCCGGCGCAGTGTCCGACCATGCCCTGCTTTGGTGGTGACGGTCGGCGAACGCTTTACGTCACTACCGCCAGGAAAAACCGCCCAGCCGCTGAATTAGAGAACTTCCCAGACTCTGGCTGTGTCTTCGCCATGCGTGTTGACGTGCCGGGCTTGCCAGTGAATTTTTACCGCGATTGACGGCCGCCCATGATTGCCACCCAAAACCACACAAGCGTTGTTCGAAAAAATCAAATCGCTGAGCTTCTAGGTCGGCTTACCATCGGGGGCTATCCTAGACCTTGCTGAAAACTCGACAGACACCATGCCAACATCATTTGACGACTTGAGTGACACGCTTGCGGAACGCGTCCGCGAAGCCGCCAAAACCGGCACGCGCTTGCGCGTTCGGGGCGGCAGTAGCAAAGATTTTTACGGTGAGTCCCTGATCGGCGAGCCCTTGGATGTGTCGACCTACAGTGGCGTGGTCAGCTATGAGCCAAGCGAGTTGGTGGTGACTGTTCGTGCCGGCACGCCGTTGGCCGAGCTTGAAGCCTTGTTGGCGAGCCAAGGCCAGTGCTTACCATTTGAGCCGCCACACTTTGGGAATGACGCCACCGTCGGCGGCATGGTGGCCAGTGGCCTGAGCGGGCCGGCCCGGGCCAGCGTGGGCGGCGTGCGCGACTACATCTTGGGCGTGAAGATCATCAACGGCCAAGGCGAGGTGCTCATCTTTGGCGGCCAAGTGATGAAGAACGTGGCGGGCTACGACGTCTCGCGTTTGATGGCCGGATCACTCGGCACCTTGGGCGTGTTGCTCGAGGTCTCGCTCAAGGTCTTGCCGATAGCACCCGCCGAAGCCACGCTGATGTGCGCGGGCGTGTCTCAGCAGCAGGCACTTGATTTACTCAACGCATGGGGCGCACAGCCGCTGCCGCTGAATGCCAGTTGCTGGGTTCACGACAGCAGCGCGCTGCCACCGCGCGACTATTTGTTTGTCCGTTTGAGGGGTGCGGTGGCAGCGGTCGACGCTGCCTGTCCGCGCATGTCGGCTGACGTCATCGCCTTAGGCGGTGAAGTGCTGCGCATGGACCCGGCCCAGGCCAGTGCCGACTGGAACGCTTGCCGTGAGCAGACCTTGCCGTTTTTTGCGGCCCCACCAGCTGCCACGGCCGCCGTCAGCCCTGACCTGTGTTTGTGGCGTTTGAGCGTCCCGCAGACCACGCCTGCGTTAGCGCTGCCTGCCGTGGCATCCTCGCCGCTGATCGAATGGCATGGCGGCTTGCGTTGGGTCTGGGCGCCGGCCCACGCGGCGGCACTGCTGCGCAACGCGGCCCAAAAAGCCGGTGGCCACGCAACGCTGTTTCGCGCCTCTGCCGGCCGTGCTGATATTGACAAAGACGTCGGCGTGTTCACCCCTTTGGACGCCGTGCAGCAACGCATTCAACGCGAATTACAAAAGCAGTTTGACTCAGCTGGTGTCTTCAACACCCGCCGTTTGGCGGCAGGTTGAAGGGTTAAAAGGTGCGTCGCTTTCGTCACCTGGCCGGGCAACACCGCACGCCCAGCATCAATCGTCTGCTGGGGGGACTGCTCGCGTTTAATGCCGGTGCCATCAACGCCGGCGGTTTTCTGGTCGTCGGCATGTACACCTCGCACATGACGGGTTTTGCGTCGATGCTGGCCGACAACCTGATCCTCGGCAATATTGGGCTGTTGCTCGGTGCATTGGGCACGTTGCTGGCTTTTGTGGCCGGCGCTGGCACCACGGCGGTGCAGGTGAACTGGGCGCGGCAACACCATTTGCGCAGTGAGTACGCGCTGCCGCTGCTGCTGGAAGCCGGCTTGCTGTTGGTGTTCGGACTGCTCGGCGCCACACTGAACCGCCAAACGCCGTTCGCCGTGCCGCTGACAGTACTGGTGCTGGCCTACACCATGGGCTTGCAAAACGCGGTGGTCAGCAAAATCTCCGCCTCGCAAATTCGCACCACCCACATGACCGGCGTCATCACCGACCTGGGCATTGAGCTGGGCAAAGTGTTTTATTGGAACCGCACCAAAACGGCTGCCGACTCTCATGTGCGTGCCAACCGCATCAAGCTGAAGCTGTACAGCATGTTGCTGGCCTCGTTCATGGCGGGCGGCGTGGTTGGCGCGGCCGGTTTCAAGTACCTGGGCTTCATTTGGGTATTGCCGATGGCGACCATCTTGCTGCTGCTCTCATTGCCGCCGCTGCACGCAGACCTGATGCGTTATTTGCGCCGCCACTATTGAGCTATTGAGTCACTGAATCGTTCACGTCTTTCACAAAGCCCGCTATGCAAACCAACCTCGCCCCAGAATTTCAAGGCACCGCTGATGGCTTGGCCGCCGAAGCTATTTTGCGCAAATGCGTGCACTGCGGTTTTTGCACCGCCACCTGCCCCACCTACCAGCTGCTGGGTGACGAACTGGACGGCCCGCGCGGCCGGATTTACCTCATCAAACAAGTGCTCGAAGGCGACGTGCCGACGCGCAAAACCCAGCTGCACCTAGACCGTTGCCTGACCTGCCGCAACTGCGAAACCACCTGCCCAAGCGGCGTCGACTACGGCCATCTGATCGACATCGGTCGCAAGCTGGTGGACGAACGCGTGGAGCGCCCGACCGCTGAAAAAGCCTTGCGCTGGGCGCTGAAAGAGGGCTTGCCTTCACCGCTCTTCGGCCCGGCCATGAAGCTCGGACAAGCGGTGCGAGGGCTGCTGCCTGAAGCGCTCAAAAACAAGGTGCCGGTAACGCATGCAGCTGGAACTTGGCCAAAGCAACAACACGCCCGTAAGATGCTCATGCTGGCCGGTTGCGTGCAGCCCGCCATGCAGCCCAACATCAACAGCGCGACCGCCCGTGTGCTGGACGCTGCCGGTATCGAAGTGGTGCTAGCCACCAAGGCCGGCTGCTGCGGCGCGGTGAAGTTTCACCTGAACGACCATGACGGCGGCAAGGCCGAGATGCGCCGCAACATCGACGCTTGGTGGTCGCATGTGGAAAGCGGAGTCGAAGCCTTGGTCATGAACGCCTCAGGCTGCGGCGTGATGGTCAAAGACTACGGTCATTTGTTCAAAGACGAGCCGGCCTACGCTGCCAAGGCCGCCCGCATCAGCGAACTCACGCGCGACTTGAGCGAGCTGTTGCCTGACTTGGTGCCGCAGCTGAAAAAGCTGATTCGCCCTGACAAAGCCGCTGCTCAAAGTAAATCTCAACAACTCACCTTTCACCCGCCTTGCACCTTGCAGCACGGCCAGCAATTGCGCGGCGGGGTTGAAAAAAATTTGGGTGCGCTGGGCTTCAAGGTCAATGTGGCGCGCTGCGAAGCGCACCTTTGTTGCGGCTCAGCCGGTACTTACTCGGTGCTCAAGCCAGAGATCGCCTACGCGCTGCGGGATCGCAAGCTGGGGAACTTGGCTGAGATGAAGCCCGACACCATCGTCTCAGCCAATATCGGTTGCATCACGCATTTGCAAAGCGGGACGGACACGCCGGTGCGCCATTGGGTCGAAGTGCTCGACGCGGCGCTGACCGGCTCATCGGCTCATCGGCTGAACGCCGCTCAAGACAAGCGCGACTGATCGGGTTCAGCCGCGGCGGGTGCCAGCGCCGCCAGCATCGCAGCCAGCACAATCAGGCCGCCACCGATCAAGGTTCGGGTGTTGAACTCAGCAGCACCCAGCCAAGCCGACGAGGCACTGGCGAACAACAGTTCTGTGAGCATGACCAAAGCCGTGGTGCTGGCGGCGAGCCGGGCAGCGCCGTATTGCAGCGCCAGATTGCTGGCCATGAATGCCAGACAAAGACCGATGGCCACCGGCACCCCGGCCATCGCAAATGCCGGCGCCGGCACGATGCCTGCGCCCATGCCCAGCAGCGCCGCAGCGACGGCCATCAGTGCGCCGCCGCCAAACATGGCCAGCATGCGCGACTCACTGGGCGTGTTGCCGTGTTTGCGCAACAGCACATTGGTCAGCGCAAAGCAGAGTCCGCCCGCCAATGCCAGCCAGTCGGCCAAGCTATTGGGCACCGGCCAGGGCGACTCCGGTGACTTCAACACAATCATCACGCCGACCAGCGCCAGCAGCAAACGCAGCAGCGACGCCGTTGTCGGTTTTTCGCCGAGCATGGCCCAAGCGATCAGCACCGACCACGCCGGCATCAGATAAAAAAGCAGCACCACGCGGACCACGTCGCCGACCGTCACAGCCCAGTTGAAGCCGACGTTGGTCAGCCCGGCGGCGGCCATTAAAACCAGCAGACCGCGATGCTTCACCATGACGCGCCAAGCGCCGGGCTTCCACGCCAGCACAGCGACGGTCGCCAGCACATAAATCAGTGCGGTCGACCACAGCGGGTGCAGGCCGTGGCTCTGCATGTCGCGAAACGGCCACCACGAGACGCCCCAAACCAAGGCGTTGATGACCAGTGCGCCAACCGCCAGCGACGAGGTCGACTTGGGTGCGTTCATGGCCAACAGGCTAGTGCGACTTGTCGCTGCGGGCCAGCCGCAGCAAGGTCTCGACTTGGTCTTTGTACTTGATGCAGTTGCTTTGGTGCCAGCGCCGAATCAGCCACATGAAGCCGGCCACCAACACGCCAAAACCAGTGATGGCCGTAAAGGCCGACAAGCCGAGCCCGGTCGACAGGCTGTAACCTGCGCCGAGCGCCAAGATGCAAGCTTGCTCGTTGAAGTTTTGCACGGCGATTGAGCGACCTGCGCCCATGAGGTTGTGACCCCGGTGTTGCAGCAGCGCGTTCATCGGCACCACCAAAAAGCCACCCAGTCCGCCCAGCAAAATTAAAAATGGCGCAGCCACCCAGACGTTGGTGATGTAGTTCATCAAGATCACCAGCACGCCCATGGCGATGCCGAGCGGCATGACGCTGGTGGCTTGGTCTAGCCGCATGCGCATGGATGCGAGCACCGCGCCGATGGCCGTGCCGATGGCCACCACGCCGACCAGCGACGAGGCTTGCGTGGTGCTGTAACCCAGCGCGGCGGCGCTCCAAGCTAGCACGATGTAGCGTAAATTACCCGACACGCCCCAAAACAGCGTGGTCGTGGCCAGCGAGATTTGACCCAGCTTGTCTTGCCACAAAGCCGCATTGCAGCGCCAAAAATCGGGCAGCAGTTGCAGCTTGTTGCGCGGCATCGGGCGCATTTCAACGCCGGTGTGCGGAATCCGCGTGTTGAACCAAGCGGCTAAGACGTAGACGAAGATCAGGCAGCTGATGGCAGCCTCGGCAGGTGAGTCGACGCCGGTGTCAATGACCGGGAAATCAAAAGACAGCAGACTCGTGGCGACATGCGCACCGACCAATTGGCCGCCCAACAGCACACCTAAAATGATCGAGGCGATGGTGAGGCCCTCAATCCAGCCATTGGCTTTGACCAGTTGCGAGGCGGGCAGCAGTTCGGTCAATATGCCGTATTTGGCCGGAGAGTAGGCGGCAGCGCCCAAGCCAACGATGGCATAAGCCATCAGGGGATGTGAGCCAAACAGCATCATCAGGCAGCCCATCACCTTGATGGCGTTGCTCATGAGCATGACCCGGCCCTTGGGCCTAGCATCGGCAAGTGCCCCGACAAACGGCGCCAGCACCACATAGAACAAGGCGAACATGGGCACCAGTGCGGCTGGCTGCCACTTGGGCGCGCCGCTGTTGCGCAGCAATTCAACGGCCACCACAAACAGCGCGTTATCAGCCAGTGAGCTGAAAAATTGGGCGGCCATGATCGTGTAAAAACCGCGCTTCATAAAGCAATCGTACTCACGGTCTGGGTGGCGTCAGGCAGTAGGGCGGCAGCAAAAAAAATGGCATGTCTCCGAGGGAATGAGGGTTTATAGCACGCTGGGCGATGCCAAAATGAAGGGCCTTGATCCTCCGACACTTGCCCAGGCCTTGGCCAACGGGCTTACCTTGAGCCACAGCACCATGCCCCGCCCGATACTTGCGACCGTTCACACCGATGCTTTGCGCCATAACCTGGTTCGCATGCGGGCCGCTGCCGGTGACGCGCGCATCTGGGCCATCGTCAAAGCCAACGCCTACGGCCATGGCATTGAGCGGGCGTTCGAAGGCTTGCGCAGCGCCGATGGCTTTGCTGTGCTCGACTTGGGCGAAGCCCAGCGCTTGCGGTCGCTCGATTGGCGCGGCCCGATCTTGTTGATCGAAGGTATTTTTGAAGCCCGCGACTTAGAGCTGTGCTCACGCTTGGGACTTTGGCACGTGGTGCATTGCCAAGAACAAATCAATATGCTGGCGGCGCACAAAACGCAGCTGCCGCACCGTGTCTTCCTCAAAATGAACTCGGGCATGAACCGGCTCGGCTTCACGCCCGAGCGATTTCGGGCGGCTTGGACGCGGCTGAATGCCTTGCCGCAAGTCGACGACATTTCGCTGATGACGCACTTCAGCGACGCCGACGGTCCGATTGGCGTTGACGCGCAGTTGCAGGCTTTTGAAGCCGTCACACACGACTTGCCGGGCGAACGTTCCTTGAGTAACAGCGCTGCCATGCTGCGGCACGCAGGCGCACTGGCCGAACGTTCAGACTGGGTCCGACCCGGCATTGGCGTGTATGGCAGCGCGGCAGATTTCCCGCAGCACAGTGCCGCCGACTGGGGCTTGCGGCCGACCATGACCTTGAGCGCACGCCTCATTGGCGTGCAGCAGTTAGCGGCTGGCGACAGCGTCGGCTACGGCTCAATATTCCGGGCCGAGCACGCCATGCGCATCGGAATGGTGGCCTGCGGTTATGCCGATGGTTATCCGCGCCACTGCGACACCGGCACGCCGGTGCTGGTGTCCGGCGTGCGCACGCAGCTGCTGGGTCGGGTCAGCATGGACATGATCACGGTCGACCTAACGCCCGTGCCTGACGCCCGCATCGGCAGCGACGTGACCTTGTGGGGTAACGCTGTCAACGGTGCCGTGCTGTCGATCGATGAGGTCGCCCATGCTGCGGGTACGGTGAGTTACGAGCTCATGTGTGCGGTCAGTGCGCGGGTGCCGTTCGCTGTGGAGTGAGGCGGACTCTTATGCAAATTTGTTATATCTGGCAGTCTGAATTCGCTCTTGCCGATGAGCAGGAATAGGGCGAAAGTCGACACTCTTACTTTTTCAAGCGGATAAAAATGACCACTCGACGCCACCTTCTCAGCTTGCTGGCCTTGCCCGCTATTTTGGGTGCCATGGCCCTGCCCCACGCGGCAGTCGCTCAAACCTTTCCCAGCAAGTCGATCCGGCTGGTCGTGCCTTTCGGCGCGGGCGGCGTGGCTGACTTGACCGCCCGCACCGTGGCGCAAAAGCTCAGCGAGTCACTGGGTCAACCGGTGATCGTGGACAACCGGCCGGGCGCGGGTGGTGTGGTTGCCGGCGATCTGGTTGCCAAATCTGACCCAGACGGCCACACGTTGCTGCTGATGTCCAACGGCACGGCGGTGACCGCCGGGCTGTTCAAGTCACTGCCGTTTGACACGCTGCGCGATTTCGCGCCCGTGTCGACGCTCGGTTTCTTTGACATTGCCATCATCACGCAGGCCGATTCGAAGTTCAAAACCTTGGGTGATTTGCTGGCCTATGCGCGTGCCAATCCGGGCAAGTTGAACCTCGGCAGCATCAACATCGGCAGCACGCAAAACTTGGCGGCTGAACTGTTCAAAAGTAGCGCCGGTGTCGACATGCAGATCGTGCCCTTCAACGGCTCGCCAGCCGTCATCACCGCCATGCTCGGGGGACAGATTGACGCCGCTGTCGAAATCCTTGCGCCCGTGCTACCGCAGATCAAAGCCAAGTCCTTGCGCGCTTTGGCCGTGACGGGCACCAAGCGTGCGAGCGTCTTGCCCGATGTGCCGACAGCCAAAGAAAGCGGCGTGGCCAACTTTGAAGCGGCCAGCTGGAACGCCATCGCCGCACCCGCCAAGACGCCCAAAAGCGTGATCGCTCGCTTGAACAAAGAGATCACTGCAGCACTCAATTCACCCGACGTGAAGAAGCGCCTGTCTGAGCAAAACGTCGCCGCTCAAGCCAGTACACCCGAGCAAGCCACCGAGTT
>CANFZL010000089.1 GCA_947451205.1 Comamonadaceae bacterium | reverse complement strand
CTGCGCCAAGCGCCTCAGCCGCAGGCGGGCAGGGCACGTCAACCTCAACAGAACTTGTGCCGGCGCAAGCCGCCCAGACAGATGTTTCCTCGCAAGATCGACAGACCTTGCAAGACATGCAGGGTGATTGGATGAAAATGGTGCGCCAGGTGATGGCTAACACCGAAGACGTCGGCAGCCACTTTGCTGAAGTCGCGCGGCAAATGCATTACGGTGAAACCGATGAACGCAGCATTCGCGGCCAAACCTCACGCGAAGAAGCTGTGGCCCTGCTCGAAGAAGGCATCTCCGTGATGCCCTTGCCGATGCCTGCGTCGCTCAAAGAAACGTTGCAATAGCGCCCGACACGAGGCCGTGCTTCGTCACGCATGGCCGAGAGGGTTAGGCTCCTACAACACGCGCTCATCCTCCGTAGGAGGCCAGCCCCCTGGCCGATCTCCAATGCCGCCAAAGATCTCTCTCAACTCGTGAACTGCAACTCCGCCAGCCGCGCGTACATCCCGCCCAGTTTTACCAGTTCAACATGGCTGCCTTGCTCCACCATGCGGCCGTGGTCGAGTACCAAAATCCGGTCAGCTTGCTGCACGGTGGCCAGCCGATGCGCAATCACCAAGGTTGTGCGCCCGCGCATGGCTGACTCCAGTGCGGCCTGCACCATGCGTTCGCTTTCGGCGTCGAGCGCGCTGGTGGCTTCGTCGAGAAGCAGCAGCGGTGGATTTTTCAGCATCGCGCGGGCAATCGCGATGCGTTGCCGCTGGCCACCTGACAGACGCACACCGCGTTCGCCCAAAAAGGTGTCATAGCCTTCTGGCAGAGCCGTGATGAACTCGTGCGCAAACGCAGCCACTGCAGCGGCTTTGACTTCGTCGTCCGTGGCGTTGGGCTTGCCGTAGCGAATGTTCTCAATCGCGCTGCTGGAGAAAATCACCGCATCTTGCGGCACGATGCCGATGCGTTCGCGCAGTGCGTGCAGGTCCATTTCCGGGATGGCGGCGCCGTCCAGTGTGATGTGACCTGACAGCGGATCGTAAAAGCGCAGCAGCAGCTGAAAAACCGTGCTCTTGCCCGCGCCGCTGGGGCCGACGATGGCGACGGTTTCGCCGGGTGCGACTTGGAGCGTGAAATCACTGAGAGCCGCTTGAGCCGGGCGCGACGGGTAATGAAAATTGACCGATTCAAAAGTCACGGCGCTGCCGGCTTGCGGTGCCGGTGCTTTGACAGGTTTTGAAGGGGACGAAATGGGTGAGCGGCTGTTCAGTAATTCCATCAAACGTTCAGTGGCGCCAGCAGCACGCAGCAAGTCGCCATAGACCTCGCCAAGCACGGCAAAAGCGCTGGCCAAAATGATCACATACAGCACGGTCTGGCCTAAGTCACCGGCGGTGATATCACCGCGCACCACGGCCTGCGTGCCTTGGTACAGACCCCACAACAGCGCAGCTGAGGTTGCAATGATGATGAAGGCCACCAGCACTGAACGCGCGGCGGTGCGCCGCACGGCCACCTGGAAGGCATCGCCGGTCGACTTGTCAAAGCGCGCTGACTCGCGGGCCTCAGCGGTGTAGCTTTGCACCACCGGAATCGCGTTCAGGACTTCAGCGGCGATGGCGCTGGAGTCGGCCACGCGGTCTTGGCTGGCGCGCGACAACTTGCGCACTCGCCGGCCAAACCAGACGCTCGGCAGCACAATCAAGACCAGCACTCCGAAGACCTGAATCATCACGAATGGGTTGGTGTAAATCAACATGGCCAGCGCGCCCAAGCCCATCACCATGTTGCGCAGCCCCATGCTCAAAGATGAGCCAACCACCGCTTGCACCAGCGTGGTGTCGGTCGTCAGGCGCGACAACACTTCGCCTGTTTGTGTGGTTTCAAAAAACTCAGGGCTTTGCTTGAGCACATGCGAATACACCGCGTTGCGCAAGTCAGCCGTGACCCGTTCCCCGAGCCAGCTGACAAGGTAAAACCGACCGGCTGAAAAAAGACCCAAGGCCGTTGCCACCGCAAACAGCTCAAAAAAGTGCGTTCGCACGGCCATCAGCTGTTCACCTTTGTCACCTTGTGACATACCGCCGTCAATCAGGCTGCGCAGCGCCAGTGGGAACAGCAAAGTGGCACCCGCCGCCAGCGTGAGAAAGAGCAGAGCCAAAAAAATACGGCCCCGATAAGGTCTTAAAAAGGGCAGCAGCCCGGAGAGTGATTTGGGCGAGCCCTTGGTGGGTTGGCTGGCGGGAGAAGTTGCGGATAGGGTGGGCATGAGCAGATTTTAACGATTAATTTGACGTGACAAACATTGTCCTTGACATTAATTGCTTAGGCAATTAATATTCGCTGCATGTCATCTATGCCAACTCCCGGAAATAAACCGTTGCTCGAGCCGACAGGCTACGAAGTGACTGCCTTTTACGCTGCCAAGACTTACACGCCTGGCGACAGCGTCGGCCACATGATGCGCCTCAGCCTGGCACTGATGGCGCAGAGCATTGAGCACGAACTCGAACACACCGGACTGACCAACGCGCAATGGCTGCCCCTGTACAAGTTGCACTTGGGCGTGGCCACGACCGTCGCCGAACTGGCGCGCGAGTGCCATCACGATGCCGGTTCAATGACCCGTCTACTCGATCGTCTGGAAGCCAAAGACCTGTGCCGTCGCGTGCGCTCATCGGACGACAGGCGCGTGGTTAACCTCGAACTGACCGATGCTGGCCGTGCCGCGGCAAAAGACATTCCGGCCATCCTCAGCGAGGTTCAAAACGCTTATCTGGCAGGTTTTTCTCACGACGAGTGGACTGCCTTGAAGGGCTACCTGAGCCGCATGCTCGACAACGGAAAAACGCTGCAAGCTGCAGCCGATAAAAAATAACAAGCCACGCCATGAACGCCAATGCATTGACTTCTCCCCGCTTTTTTCCACGCTTTGCCCCCCGCCTGTTGCACCTAACCTTGCTCGCGGCTGGTTTAAGTGGTTGCGCCGACTTCTCGGGCATTCAGCAGCAATCCAAACTTCAAGAGCCGGTGATCTCATCTGCGCAAGACAATGCCTCTTCACTGCAAGTGCGCGCTGACTGGTGGC
The DNA here is from genome assembly GCA_947451205.1 of Comamonadaceae bacterium. Taxonomy (GTDB): domain Bacteria; phylum Pseudomonadota; class Gammaproteobacteria; order Burkholderiales; family Burkholderiaceae_C; genus Polaromonas. The sequence goes on along the minus strand of CANFZL010000089.1, from coordinate 6,633 downwards.
GCGATTTCGGTGACGAGCAGTTGAATCAGCTGGAGACGCGCGCTCTGGCCAACAGCCCTAGCCTCAAACTCGCGCAGGCTCGGCTCGCTCGTTCGCAGGCTGTGATGGAAGTCGCCAAGGGTGCCACGCTGCCGCAACTCGGTGCGCAAGTGGATCTGAGTCGTCAGCGTTTCACTGCCAACGGCATGGTGCCGCCACCTTTTGGTGGGGCTGTTCTTAACAGCGGCACAGCCCAGTTGACAGCCAGTTGGGAGCTTGATTTTTTTGGCAAGTACCGGGCTGCGCTGGACGCCGCGCTGGGCACGGCCAAGGCGGCTGAAGCCGATGCGCAAGCCGCGCACGTACTGCTCGCAACCCAAGTCGCGCGGACTTATTTTCAGTGGGTCCGACTCGACGCGCAAACGGCAGTGGCCGAGCGCGCCTTGGCTCAGCGCCAACAAGCGTTGCAACTGGTGCAAGGCCGCGTCGAGGCAGGACTCGACACCCGACTTGAGCTGCGTCTGAGCGAAGCCGGCCTGCCCGAAGCGCGGCTGCAGCTCGAAACCCTGGCCGAGCAAACCGCCTTGACACGCCATGCGCTGGCGGCCTTGCTGGGTGACACCGACAGCAGCGCATTGCCTGCCGCACCAACCGGCTTGAGCCAGATTCGGCAGCTCGCGCTCAGCGGTACGATCCCGGCAGACGTGCTCGGCACTCGTCCTGACATCGTTGCTGCGCGCTGGCGAGTTGAAGCCGCTGGCAACGATGTGCGCAACGCCAAAACTCAGTTTTATCCGAACATCAACTTGGTTGGTTTTGCCGGCTTTTCCAGCATTGGTTTGCCGTCGCTGTTGAACGGCGGTAGTCAGCAATGGGGTGTTGGTCCTGCGCTGCGTTTGCCCATTTTTGATGCCGGCCGCTTGCGTGCCAATCTGCGCGGTAAAACAGCCGAGCTGGATGCCGCGATTGAAAGCTATCACGCCACTGTCATCGATGCTGCACGTGATGTCGCTGACCAAGTCACGTCAACGCAAGCCGTGTCGCGCCAGCAAACCGAGCAAGGTGCCGCACAAGCCGCCGCCGAAGCTGCCTACGCGATTGCCCTGCAACGTTACGAGGCTGGGCTGGCCAATTACCTGACGGTTTTGAACGCTGAAACTGGCGTTTTAAACCAGCGCCGTGTCGGCGTCGACCTGGCAGCCCGCGCGCTTGAAACGCGTGTGCGGCTGATGCATGCCTTGGGCGGCGGTGAGGCCAGCCGCTTTGTGGCTGCCCGCTGAACGCACGACTTTTTCAGCCTTCCTGCCCCTATTTTTTCCGTATTTCTGAAAGTACTTCCATGTCCGTAGTTCCATCTCCTGCCGCTGCGCAGCGCAAAAAATACCTCACCGTGCTGGCCAGCGTGGTGGTGCTCGGTGTCGTCGCTTGGGGTATTTACGACTACATCGTTGCCAGCCATTACGAAGCCACCGACAACGCCTACGTGCAAGGCCATGTGATCCAGATCACGCCGCAAATCGGCGGCACGGTGATGGCTATTTTGGCGGATGACACTGACTTTGTGAAAGCCGGCCAGCCGTTGGTGCAGCTGGACCCGGCCGATGCGCGCGTCGCGCTCGATCAGGCTGAAGCCGGTCTGGCCCAAACCGTGCGCCAAGTGCGCACGCTCTACGCCAACAATGGCGCACTCGCTGCGCAGGTGCGCTTGCGCGACGCTGAATCAGTGCGGGCGCAGGGCGATGTGGCGCGCGCTACTGATGACCTGGCCCGCCGTCAGTCGCTCAGTGGCAATGGCGCCGTGTCCAAAGAAGAACTCAACCACGCGCAATCGCAGCTGACCACGGCACGCAGCGCCTTGGCCGCTGCCGAGGCCGGCGTCAACGCGGCACGCGAGCAACTCAATAGCAATCAGGCGCTGACCGATGGCACCCAGCTCGAGCTGCATCCGAGTGTGCAACTGGCTGCTGCCAAGGTGCGCGAAGCCCATCTGGCGACGCAGCGCACGGCCTTACTGGCACCGGTCGACGGTTATGTCGCCAAGCGCTCGGTCCAGTTGGGTCAGCGCGTTGCAGCGGGCACACCGCTGATGGCTGTGATTCCTTTGAGCAACGTGTGGGTTGACGCTAATTTCAAGGAAGTGCAGTTGCGGCATATTCGTATCGGTCAACCGGCCCGTGTGGTGGCTGACCTGTATGGCAAAAAGGTTGAATACAAAGGCGTCGTGAGTGGTGTCGGTATTGGCACCGGCGCGGCGTTTTCACTGCTGCCTGCGCAAAATGCCACCGGCAACTGGATCAAAGTGGTGCAGCGCGTTCCCGTGCGGATCGAGCTGGATGCACAGCAACTCGTCAGCAATCCCTTGCGTGTGGGCTTGTCGATGAACGTGGACATTGATGTGACCAATCAGAGTGGCAAAGTGCTGGCTGATGTGCCTGTCGCTGCACCGCTGGCAAGCACCTTGACCGACCACGCATCCGAAGCAGCCAATGCAGATGTACGCCGCGTGATCGCCGCCAATGCCGGCAGTGCCGGCAGTGCCAGCAAGTCAACGCCGGCACGTTCGGTTCACTGAGATCACGGCGTCAATTCATGGCTCAAGCACCCAGCGCTGACAGCGCGAATATCCCACCAGCGTCACCACCTGCAGCGGTGGTCGTCCACGAACCATTGACGGGCTCGGCCCGACTCTGGGGCACTTTGGCGCTGTCCGCCGCCACCTTCATGAATGTGCTGGACTCGTCGATTGCCAATGTGTCCTTGCCAGCGATTGCCGGCGACCTCGGCGTCAGCCCGAACCAAGGCACATGGGTCATCACCAGCTTTGGGGTGGCCAATGCGATTGCTGTGCCCTTGACAGGTTGGCTGTCGCAACGCTTTGGTCAGGTCCGGCTGTTCACCACCAGCGTGATCTTGTTTGTGATCACTTCATGGTTGTGCGGACTCGCGCCAAACATGACCACACTGATTATTTTTCGCGTCTTGCAGGGCTTGGTGGCTGGACCCTTGATTCCGCTGTCGCAATCATTGCTGCTGTCGAGTTATCCGCGCGCACTGGCCGGGTTGGCGATGGCGATGTGGTCTATGACCACACTGATTGCACCGGTGCTTGGGCCGCTGCTGGGCGGCTGGATCACCGACAACATTGCTTGGCCGTGGATTTTTTACATCAATATTCCTGTGGGCTTTGCCTCGGCCTTCATCACTTGGCGGATCTTTCGAACACGCGAAAGCACGATACGCAAGCTGCCGATAGACACCATCGGCTTGGCCCTGCTGGTGCTCTGGGTGGGCGCACTGCAAATCATGCTCGACAAAGGTCAGGAGTTGGACTGGTTTCATTCGTCTGAGGTGGTGGCGCTGGGACTGGTAGCTCTGGTCGGGCTCGTCACTTTCGTCATCTGGGAGTTGACGGAAGAGCACCCGGTGGTCGACCTGACGCTGTTCAAGAGTCGCAATTTTTGGGCGGGCTCGCTCGCGTTGTCGGTCGGTTATGGTCTCTTTTTTGGCAATGTGGTGCTGTTGCCTCTGTGGCTTCAGCAGTACATGGGTTACACCGCCACGCAGGCTGGCATTGTGTTGGCCCCGGTTGGGCTGCTGGCATTGCTGCTGTCGCCTGTCATTGGCAAGAACATCCAAAAGCTCGACCCACGTCGACTCGCCGTGGTGTCATTTGTGGTCTTTGCTGTGGTGCTCTGGATGCGCTCGAACTTCAACACCCAAGCTGACATCGGTACCATCCTGGTCCCCACGGTGATTCAAGGCATTGCCATGGCTTGTTTCTTCATTCCGTTGGTAACCATCACTTTGTCAGGTCTTGCGCCTGACAAGATTCCAGCGGCCTCGGGCCTGTCGAACTTTGTGCGTATTCTTGCTGGCTCATTTGGCACCTCGATCGCGACCACCGTCTGGCAACACCGCGCAGCATTGCACCATGCGCAGCTCAGCGACGCGGTCAACCCCGTGAGCACAGCAGCCACCAGTGCACTTTCAGGTTTGGCCAGCGCCGGCCTGACGCCAGAACAAGCCCTTAGCAGCATCAACCGACTGGTCGACCAGCAGGCCTACATGCTGGCAGCATCAGATGTGTTCTACGTGTCAGCGCTGATTTTTCTGGCCTTGATCCCACTGGTCTTTTTGACGCGGCGTGACCGCAGTTCACATGCCAGCGCTGGCAGCGCTGACCTTGCAAGCGGAGCGCATTGAATAGCCCACTGCGAGAAAAACTCAATTTCGCCGCATCGCTTTATCGATGGTGCTGATGTGGTTAAGGTTGGGGTTTCTTTCAAGTCCGGATTTTCAATATGCACTCAGATGCCGACACGTCCCATGAGTCATTGACGGTTGATGTGTTGATCGCCGGCGGCGGTCCGTGCGGGCTGATGCTGGCCAACGAGCTCGGTCAGCGCGGCATTCGTTGTTTGCTGGTCGACCCCAAACCCAGCACGGCTTTCAACCCGCAGGCCAACGCGACGCAAGCGCGAACGATGGAGCATTTCAGGCGGCTGGGTTTCGCGCATGAGATACGCGCTGAAGGCCTGCCGCCAGATCATCCGAGCGACATCGCCTACTTCACACGCTTCACAGCTCATGAACTGGCCCGTCTCCGTTTGCCAACGGCGGCTCAAGCTGTGGCGTCGGTCAAGGGCTTGTCGGGCTCCTGGAGTGCGGCCGAGTTGCCACACCGCGTGTCGCAAAAATATGTGGAAGTGGTGCTGCGTCGGCATGCTGGGAAATGGCCTGATTGCGACATCCGTTATGGCTGGACCTTGGATGGTTTTCAAGATCATTCGGAAGGCGAGCATCCCATTCAAGCGACTGTCCGCTGTGTCTCTACCGGCGAGTCAAAGTCGGTGCATGCGCGTTATTTGGTGGGTGCTGACGGCCCACGCAGCCCCGTGCGCCAATCGCTCGGTATTGGCTGGGGTGGCTCCAGCGGCGTGAAACGTCAGTTCATGGGCGGCACGATGTTTGCCGCCTACATACGCAGTCCAGCTTTTTACGAAACCATCCTCCACGACCGCGCCTGGATGTATGTGGCGGTCAATGCACAGCGCCGCGGTTTTATTGCGACGGTGGATGGCTGCGGCGAGTTCGCCTTTCACGCCGCTGTCAAAGACGGCGAGGACGCCGAGTCTTGGACTGCAGATGATGCGCGCCGCATTTTTGCCGAAGTGATGGGCTGTGAGATTCCCATTGAAGTCTTGTCCGTTGGCACTTGGATGGCGGGTCATGCCTTGGTTGCGCAACGCTTTCAGCAAGGTCATGTTTTCATCGCTGGCGATGCCGCGCATCTTTTCACCCCAACCGGTGGTTTGGGTTACAACACGGCTGTTGAAGACGCCGTGAATCTGGGCTGGAAACTGGCCAGCGTGATGCGTGGTCAAGCGCCGCCTGCGCTGCTGGCCAGCTACGAGCAAGAACGCAAACCGCTGGCCGAACGCAACACGGCCTATGCGCGTCAGTTTGCTGATTCAGTTGGGTTGCTGGTGGCGCCGCCGCAGTTGGACGAGGACTCCTTGGCGGGCGCGGCCGAAAGGCGCAGGGTAGGCGACTATCTTGATAGGCATGTGCGGCTGGAATTCAACATTCCTGGCGTCACCTTCGGTGGGCGCTATGACGCATCGCCCTTGATCGTGCACGACGGCACGCTGGTGCCGCCTGATGCGGCCAACAACTACACACCAACTGCCTGCCCGGGCGGACGGCCACCGCATGCATGGCTGGCCGATGGCCGCTCCTTATTCGACACGTTTCACATGGAGTGGACGCTGCTGCAGTTGGGTGCTGATGAGTGTGATGGTCTTGCCTCCGATGTTCAAGCCTTTCTCGACGCGGCGAACGCATTGACGATGGATCTGAGAGTTGTACCGCATGTCGCACCGGAGCTTCGGGCCTTGTATGAAGCGCCTCTGATACTGATTCGTCCAGATCAAATCGTCGCTTGGCGAGGCCATGATGCACGCGATGCCGCTGCGGTGTTGGCGCAGGCCAGCGGTCGACTCGTCTCCGGTCAAAGCCGCAGTGCGGTCGCGTAGCCGGTCATTTCCAAGTAGCCGCGCCCGACTCGACGTCCTTGGCTGTCAAGCAACTCGCTGAGGCCTTCCCAGTACACCGCACCGGTGGATAAGCGGCTGTCGAGCTCTTGGTTGTCAATGACCGCTTTGACCATGTAGGTTTCTGTCGGTGTGCGCACCTGCCATTCGATCGGGTAGCTAGCTTGCGTGAGTGGGCTGGTCCAACGCTTGACCGGTTTGAATGTCACCTCGCCGCGTTTAAAGACCATCAACTTGCCCTTTGCTGAGCGGAAAGAGCCGCCGTCCCAAAGCGCGCCGCCGCCGGCCTTGCGCAGCTGAAAGGCGGTGAGCGCGCTGCCGTCGTCTAAGTTCATGCCGATCCAGTCCCAGCCTTGGGCCTCGGGGTGCAGCAGTTCTTCGCTCCACTCATGGTCTAGCCAAGCCTTCCCCGCCACGTTGAAAGTCTGCCCTTGCAACGTGATGTTGCCGCGGGTGTTTAGCTGTGGGTGGCTGTAGTAGTAGCTGGCTTGACGGGCCTCTGGCCCTTTGCGCGACAGGCCATTTTGGCCCTGCAAAATCAGCGGCTGTGTTTCATTCATTTGCAGTTGTAGCGCGAAGTCCTTGCTCGGCAGGCTGGCGT
>CANFZL010000088.1 GCA_947451205.1 Comamonadaceae bacterium | reverse complement strand
GCCAGCGCGGTTTTGTAGTTGTCTTGCTCCATCGCCTGCTTGAAGGCGTCGTGCAGGCGCTTGACCACTTCGGGCGACGTGCCCTTGGGCGCGCCAATGCCAAACGGCGAGTTCTGCACGATGTCGAGTCCGAGTTCTTTCAGCGTCGGCGCATCGGGGAATTTGGCCAAACGTTCCGCGCCCCAAGTGTTGAGCACGCGCAACTTACCGGCTTGCACCTGTGGCGCAAAGCCGGTGGAGTCGGCTGCGGCCATGAGGTTGTTGCCCATGATTGACTGCATCAGGTCGGCGCTGCCCTTGTAGGGAATGTGCAGCAGATCGAGGTCTAGCTTTTGGGCGATCAATTCCATGGTCAGGTGCGGGCTGGTCATGGTGCCGGTCGAGCCGTAGCTCAGCTTGCCCGGATTGGCCTTGGCCCAAGCGACAAAATCGGCCCACGTTTTGAGAGGCGAGTCCGCTGGCACGACCACGCCAAAAGCGTAGCCGGTCACGTTAAGCACGTAAGTGATGTCTTTGACCGGATCCCAGTTGATTTTGGTGGTGTAGGGCAGGCGAAACACACCGAGTGGAATTTGGCCGACGGTGTAGCCGTCGGCTGCGGATGATTGCAGTTGCAGCGCAGGCAGTGTGCCGCCTGCACCGGGTTTGTTTTCGACCACCACCGGCTGCCCCAAAATTTTGGACGCGTTGTCGGCCAGCACGCGCATCGTGATGTCGGTCGGTCCGCCGGCCGGAAAGGCGATGACCAGCTTGATGGATCGGGTCGGGAAGTTTTGGACCTGAGCAGTGGCTTGCGTAGCCAACAAAGGGACAGCCAGGGCAGCGGCAGTTTGCAGAAGGTGTCGGCGTTGCATAAAAATTCCGAAAAGAAGCAAACCAGTTAAATAAAAATATTATGCGGGTCTAAGGCATCTAGTACATCAGGGCAACACCTAATGAGTCCATAAAAAAACCCGCTGTAGCTCGAGGCTAAGCGGGTTGTGGGATTTATTGACACCATCTGATGTGATCAATTGGTGCCACCAACAGGAATCGAACCTGTATCTAGCGCTTAGGAGGCACTCGTTCTATCCGTTGAACTATGGCGGCAGTTTGACTGTCTAACAATTGTATTCGGTGGAAGTTTTAAGCTGGCTCACCCGTCACTCGTAGGGCACGGTAAAAATGAGGTCAATAGCGGTTTGCTCTCCGGCCTGCGCGCGAACGGTGAAGCGTCGCGATAGTTCATAAAACATGAAGAGCGTGCCCACTGTCCCTGACAGTGAGCGTTCGTAAGCCGCATAAAAATTACGTGAAAAGCGCTTGCCTAATGTGATGGCACCGCCTGTAGCGGTGCTGGCGTCGGCGCTGCTGGACGGAGCACGAAAAGACAGCTCATCCAGCCCCAGCGACGCGGCGAGTCCGCCTGACATGCTGCCGCTTTTGCTGCCAAGCAAAGCGAGGGCAGCTTGCTGCAAGAGGGCGGCTTCGGCACCGCCTGCGGCAGACGATCGTCCCAGCACCAGCCAAGCTAATTTTTCGGCATCAGGCAAGTCGGGTTGGGCATACAAGCGAACCGTTGGCAACAAGGCCGTGCCAGTGATTTCAACGCCGACGCGCTGGGTCAGGTTGGGTCGAATGGCCAGAATATTCAGGGTCGGATTGTCGATCGGGCCGGTGAATCTGAGCACACCGGTTTCGATGTCCAGCCGCTGGCCGTAGGCGGCGTATTCACCGCCGACAGTCGCGATGGTGCCCAGCAGCCGTGGGGCGACCAGTGAGTCGCCAAGCAGGTTCAGTGTGCCGCGCATGCGCGTGTTGATGCCTTTGCCTTCAATTCGAAAGTCTTTGCCGAGGTCGATCTGCACGTCGATCTTTGTGACGCGGCTGTTGGGCGGCGCAGTGCTGGTTGTTGGCTGGCTGGCTTTCGCCGTTTTCACTTGCACATCAGCGCCGAGTTGCGGCGTCCCTTCGTCTGGCAAGACGATGCGGGCTTGGTCGACGTTGAGTGCACCGCTGATGTTGGCAGCAAGGTCCGTCAGCGAGGCTTGCAGTTTGCCCGACAGTGTGATTTGGCGGTCACTGCGGATGCTGGCGCGCAAGCGGTCAAGCTGCGCTGTCAGTGTGACTTGGGGTGCGCCATTGACCCAACTGGCTTCACCTTCAGCGCGAAGCTGGCCGCCGGCGTCGTTGGCACCGGCGCCGCGCAAGCTGAACTCGCTGATGCGCATGCGCGTGCCATCGACGCTGGCGCGCAGTCGGCCATTGCCAAACTCAAAGCCATCGACCACGGAGCGCAGCGCCAAGTCATCGGCTTGCAAGTTGCCACTGAATTGCGGGGCAGCACGACTTCCGCTGATGGCCATGTCGGTGGCCAGCGAGCCGCGCAGCCGCCAGCCCGGCGGCGCCAGCACTGACCAAGCGCCTAGGCGCGGCAGTTGCGCTTTCAACTGGCCGTTGAGCGGTGCGTCTGCGGGCCAAGTCCAGCCGGCGATGGTTGGCCCGTCTTGCTCATTTGCCTCACTCGCCTTGGTCGCGGAAGTATGCCGGAGCTGTGTGCGCAACTGCCCCTCAGCCCTGCCGGCGCGTGCGCTGTCCCAGCGCAGTTGGGCGGTCAGCGCAGTGCCTTCGCTGCTGTTGTTGGTGTTGAGGCTGAGGCGGGCCTCACGAATGCCGGCCGCCACACGCGCTTGCACACCTTCGGTGCTTTCAGCCAGCACGCTGAGGTCGCCGCTGCTGCGTGCGAGTTGCGCGTTGAGCTTCAGCGTGGGACCGATCACGACGTCCCAGTCACCGTCAAATATCAGGTTCCCAACCAAGCCGGCGTTGGTGATTTGCGGCCCCAGCAGCAATTCCACCCAAGCGAGGGGCAAGCCTTTGAGCGAGCCTGCCGTGACAACTTCATCGGGCTGCCAGCGTGTCGGGTGCCAAGCCAGCAGCGCTTGGCTGGGTGCTGCGCTGCGGTCGCCATTCTTGGCGGCGGGGGCGGTCAAACTGGCTTGGCCTGCGCCGACCTCGATCAAGTTGGTGGCTCCCTTTAAGTTAAACGGGCGCTGCGTTTCAAGCCGCCAAGCACCCGAGCCCAAGGCCGGGTCTTCCACGGAGAGTTTGATTTGCTTGACGATGGCCTGCCACGACGACAGGGGCTTGGCTTGGCTGCCGCCTTCCGCGCCCAGCTCAAGGGAGATGCGCCGCGTGCCGATGTCGGCCCGGCCCTTCGCCGTGACTTGCATTTGACTCAGGCGACCACTCACGTTGGCTTGCACATCGCGCAGGCGCAGCTGGTTTGATGCTGATGTTGCAGCGCTTGCCGTGGGTCCCCAGTCGAGCGTCGGTACGTTCAGCGATGCGCTGAGTTGCGGGTCGCGCCAGCCGCCTTGCCAGTCCACCGTCAGTTGGCCGCGACCTGTCGCTGCGGTGGTCTCCAGTGGTGCCGCCAGACCCGGCAGACCGCGCAACCAGCGTAAGGCCTGCTGGATGTTGGACGATGTCAAGGAGAGTTGGCCGCTACCGGTGTTGGGCCGCAACTCGCCTTTGGTTTGGAGCTGAATGCCGGGTGCGGTCAGCGACAACTGGCCTTTGCCGCCTGCGGTTTTTGGCTGGTACTGGCCGCTGGCTTTGACCTCGGCATCGCGTGTGCGCAGCTGTAGCGCGGCGAGCTCGAAGCTGTCGCCCGTCGACCGCAATGCTGCGTTGGCGTTCATGCGCTGAGTGGTCAGCTTTGAATGCAGGGCTGCAGGGTTGACGCTTTGAAGCTGCAAATTAACCCGCCAGTCGTTGCTGGCGGGTTGAGTTTCGGTGGTGTCAGTCCATTCACCGCTGGCTTGCAGTCGACCGCCACCCAGCTGCGCGTCAAGCGCGCGCAACAAGATTTTTCCGCCGCGCCATTCACCGGTGGCCTGCAACTGCTCGACGGGCAAGCGCTGCTGATCCCATGGACCGGCGCGGCTGTTTTTCAGCGTGGCCTGCAGCTTCCAGCTGGCCGTGTTTTGCGGCACCAGTTGCGCTGTGCCAGTGAGCTGGGTGCGTGGCGCTTGGGGCAGCAGCATGGCCAAGTCGAGGTCGCGAAAAGTGGCGTTGGCTTCTGGCACGGGCTGCTCTGCCCAAGGCAAGATTTGCGCGCTGATGTTGGCTTGCGGTTGCAGCTTGCCCCTAGCGGCCCCCGGCGCGTCAGCCGAGCCGTCGAGGTCAATTGAGGCCTTCACCGTCAATTCAGCCAAAGCCCCTTGCACCGATGCGTTGAGGCTCAAGGCCAGCGGCTCAGTGCCATCAGACAGTGCCGCCTTCAGCACGCCCGACAAGCGGGCGTCTAGCGTCATGGCACCGTCGGCAGCCAAGCTGACACGGCCTTGGTAGCTGCCGCTAGCCACTTGCAGATGCTCTAGTGTGAGGGCGTGTTGTGCGTCGGCGTACCGGTAGTGGGCCTGCAACTCTGTGGCCTGAGTCGCCGTTTGATCGCCCCACGCGAAGCGCCCAACGGCGAGGTCTTCCAGCGTGACGTCCAAGGGCAGGCGCAAGGAAGTCGGCGCCGCCGATGCCGCGGTGGGCGTGTCATCGGCGCTGCTGTCTATCTGCACACTTGCCAGATGCAGCCGGTCGATTTGCAGCCGACCCGATAACAGCGCCAGCGCTTGCCAGCGCACATCGAGTTGCGACGCCGTGACGCGCAGATTCTTGTCTTGCCAGATCAGCTGTTCCACTCGGCCACCTTGGCGGAGGGAGCCGGTCACGCCGTCGGCCGTTAAGCTGAGTGGCGCTGGCAGCAGCTTGGACTGACTGACCCAGCGCAAGGCGGTGGCGAGTGAGCCTTCGGAGCCGCTCCACCACCAAACGCCGCCTGCGGTCAGTCCCAGCAGCAAGACCGTAGCGGCTAAAAACCGTGAGAAGAGGCGAAGTATCTGAGCCATTTAAAACACAAACCCGACGCTGACGTGGAGTCGCACTTGCTGGGTTTTCACGCCGTAGGCCAGGTCAATCTGCAGTGGACCGATGGGGCTTTTCCAACGTGCGCCGGTACCAACGCCGACCGCCACGTTGCGGCTCAGATCGGTCGCGCTTTGCGCCACATTCCCGGCGTCAATGAAGAGAGTGCTTTCCCACTCCGTCGGCAAGCCGCCGCTCAAAATCGGCCGCTGCCATTCGGCGCTGGCAACAGCCATGTAGTGACCGGGGCCGGTGCTGCCGTTGGGCAAGGCGATGCCGATGTCGCGCAGTCCATAGCCGCGCACGGTGGTGTCGCCGCCGGTGCGAAACAGCTGCGTTGCGGGCATGGCGCCATCCTTGTTGACGACCACCGCGCCGCCTTCTGCGCGCATGGCGATACGGCCGCGTTCGAGCGGCGCGATGCCCAGCCAGCGGCCTACCGCACGGACAAAGGGTTGGCGGTTGGCCCCCATCGTGGTACCGCCGCCAACGTCAAATCCGAGCCCATAGCCGCGCGAAGGAAAGGGCAGACTATTGAAGTAGCGGCCGGTCCAGCCGTAGTTCAGGCTCAGCGCTGAACCGTCGCCGATGCGTGCGTCGTCCAGTGTGCTGGCGCTGCCGCTGGCGGTCACTGTTGCGCGGTCGTATTGCAGGTAAGTCGAGCGGTCGATACGGTCGCCGATTTGAACTTGTCCGAAGCGCAGGGTTTGCGCATGGGTGACGAGTTCGTTGTCGTCCAACTTCGAGATGCGCGCCAACGTGACCCAGCGCCAGTTGTCGGCGTCGGGCAGGGACGTCCATTCGGTCTGAGCCAGTGGGAGTTTGCTGTCGAGTTGCAGTTTGGTGACGGCCCGCCAGTCGAGGCCTGGCACGCGATTGTGGGTGTGCTCGATCGATGCGCGCGGTCCGGTGTCGGTGGTCAGGCCGACACCGAGCACCACTTTTTGCAGCATGGCCTCGCGCACCTGCACAGTGACAGGCGCTGCGTCCGGGTCGCTGTCCGGGTCGACCAGTACATAGGCTGAATCAAAGTAACCGCTGCCCGCCAGTCGTTGCTGGGCCTCGACGAGTTTGCGCTGGTCGTAAATATCACCGGGCATCAGGCGGGCCAAGCGTGGCACCAACACCGGGTCGTAACGCTCAATACCGCTGACCTTGAGCTCGCCTAAGCGGTAGAGCGGGCCAGAGTCCAGCTCCAACGTGAGCATGGCGGTGTTAGCAGGGGGGTCGATATTGGCCAAGCTGTAAGAAATTTTGCCCGCCGGGTAACGCCGCGCCACCAGCTGCCGCAGCGCTTGGGTCTTGGCGCCGTCCCAGCCGTCTTGCGTGAAAGGTTGACCCGGCGGCAAGCGCCAGTTTTGCTTGATGCTGTCACGCATCCTCGCTGCGTCTGTATCGGGGGAGCTTGCGATGTCACCCTTGAAGCGCATCGCCGTTTGTGCCGTGCGGGTGGCCGGTCCGGGCAAGACCTTGACCAAAACAGTGGTTTGGGTCGGCGGGGTGCTGACCGGCTTGCGGCTGATTTGAATGTCAGGACTGAAGTAGCCCAAGGTGCCGACCAGCTGGCGAACGTCACTCTCTGCCAAGTTCATCAGACGCGCCAGTTCAGCGTCTTCCAAGTCGGTCACAGCGCGAAAGCGTTGCAGTTGCAAGTGGCGCTCAAGCAAGTCTTTGATGTCTTCGGGTGCTTCGACGCGAATGTCAAAAGAGTGGGCGCTTGGCTGCGGGCTGTCAAAAGTTGCCGTAGACGACTCGTCTTGCGCGTGGGCTAGGCTCGAAACTGCCATCCACGCGGCCATGACCCCGACACAAATGAAGAAAAAAATACGGTGGAGTAAGTCGAAAGTCACGCGGGCAAGTTTACGGTCACTTGGTCAGCAGACGCATGGCTTCTTCAAGTCCTTTGAGTGTCAACGGGTACATGCGGTTGCTGACGAGCTGTTGCATCACGGCAATGCTCTGCCGGTATTGCCAGACGCCTTGCGGTTCGGGGTTGATCCAGGCGAATTTGGGGAAGGCGCTGGTCAGGCGTTGGATCCATTCGGCACCGCTTTCAGCGTTGTTGTATTCCACGCTGCCACCCGGTTGAAGAATCTCATACGGACTCATGGTGGCGTCGCCAATAAAGATCAGTTTGTAGTCTTTGTTGTACTTGCGAATGATGTCCAGCGTGGCGAACTTTTCACTGAAGCGGCGGCGGTTGTTCTTCCACATGAAGTCATAAACGCAGTTGTGAAAGTAATAAAACTCCAAGTGCTTAAATTCGGACTTGCTGGCCGAGAACAATTCTTCAACGCGGCTGATGTGCTCGTCCATGGTGCCGCCGACGTCCATCAGCAGCAGCACCTTCACGTTGTTGTGGCGCTCGGGCACCATCTTGATGTCGAGCCAGCCGGCATTGGCAGCGGTAGCGCGGATGGTGTCGTCGAGGTCAAGCTCTTCAGCACTGCCTTGTCGGGCAAATTTTCGCAGCCGGCGCAGGGCGACCTTGATGTTGCGGGTGCCGAGTTCTTGCGAGTCGTCGTAGTCTTTGTAAGCGCGTTGGTCCCACACTTTGACGGCACTTTTGTTGCGGCTTTTTTCTTGGCCGATGCGGATGCCTTGCGGATTGAAACCATTGGCACCGAAAGGTGAAGTGCCGCCCGTGCCGATCCATTTGCTGCCGCCTTCGTGGCGTTCTTTTTGCTCTTCAAAACGCTTTTTCAGCGTCTCCATCAGCTCGTCCCAACCCATCTTCTCGATCTTGGCTTTGTCCTCAGCGCTGAGCTCTAACTCCAAGTTTTTGCGCAGCCATTCGAGTGGAATGTCTTTGGTGAAGTCGGCCACCATCTCAACGCCTTTGAAGTAAGCAGCGAAGGCGCGGTCAAACTTGTCGTAATGCTTTTCGTCCTTCACCAACACGCATCGGCTAAGGTAATAAAAATCATCAATCTTGTAGGCGCCTTCGCCCGAGGGGTCGGCGTCGCCACTCTTGGGTCCGACGACGCCAGCCTTCAGCGCTTCCAGCAGCGTCAGGTATTCCTTGACCGACACCGGCAGCTTGGCCGAGCGCAAGGTGTAAAAAAAATCAATCAGCATGGCGAACTTCCTAGCGTTTTCTGGCGCTCCAACAAGTACAGCAAATGGGCTTTGACTTCGGGCCATTCGCCAGCGGCCAAGCTGTACATCACGGTGTCGCGGATGGTGCCGTCACGGCGCAGGGCATGGCCGCGCAGCACGCCATCTTTGTGGGCGCCTAGTCGCTCAATGGCCCGTTGCGAGGCGACGTTGAAATTGTCCGTGCGCCAGCCCACCACCTTGCAAGCTAATGTTTCAAAGGCGTGCGTTAGCAAGAGCAACTTGCAACTGGTGTTGACGTGGGTGCGTTGAGCGCTGGCGGCGTACCAAGTCCAGCCGATTTCTAAGCGTTGGATGGCGGGCACGATGTCGTGGTAACTGGTGCAGCCGAGCACTTTGCCGCTGGCACCATCAATCACTGCAAACGGCAGTCGATGACCTTCGGCCTGGCTTTGCAGGGCGGTTTCAATGTACCGGCGGGTGTTTTCGGGTTCTGGCACCGAGGTGACGCGAAGGCGCCATAAAGCGCCGTCAGCCGCTGCTGCTGCTAATCCCGTTTCATGCGCCAAAGTCAAAGGCCTGAGTTCAATTCCCCGACCCGACAGCGTGACCGCTTGGACCCAATTCATGTGCGTTTTAGCGGTTTTGGCGTTGCATGAACACCAGTTTTTCAAACAGCGTCACATCTTGCTCGTTCTTGAGCAGCGCACCGATCAGCGGCGGCACCGAGACTTTGTTGTCTTGGCTTTGCAGCACGTCGAGCGAGATGTCTTCGGCGACCAGCAGCTTGAGCCAGTCCAGCAACTCGCTTGTGGATGGTTTTTTCTTCAGGCCTGGCAGGTTGCGTACGTCGTAAAACGTTTTCATTGCGGCCGCCAGCAATTCCTGTTTCAGCCCTGGGAAATGCACGTCGACGATTTTCTTCATGGTTTCCGCATCAGGAAACTTGATGTAGTGGAAAAAGCAGCGGCGCAGGAAAGCGTCGGGCAGTTCTTTTTCATTGTTCGACGTGATGAAGACCAGCGGCCGGTGCTTGGCTTTGATGAGCTCGCGGGTTTCGTAGCAGTAGAACTCCATGCGGTCGATCTCCCGCAGCAAGTCGTTCGGGAATTCAATGTCAGCTTTGTCGATCTCGTCGATCAACAGCGCCACCGGCTGGTCCGCGGTGAAGGCTTGCCACAACACGCCCTTGAGGATGTAGTTGTGAATGTCTTTGACCTTTTCGTCGCCTAACTGAGAGTCGCGCAGGCGCGAAACGGCATCGTATTCGTACAGGCCCTGCTGCGCCTTGGTGGTTGACTTGATGTGCCACTGCAGCAGCGGCAGCTTCAGCGCCTCGGCCACTTCCTCGGCCAGCATGGTTTTGCCGGTGCCGGGCTCACCCTTGACCAGCAATGGTTTTCTGAGCGTGGCGGAAGCGTTCACGGCCAGCATCAGGTCTTCGGTGGCGACGTAGTTTTGGGAACCTTGAAATTTCATGTGGCGTTGGAATGAAAGTGGATAAGGAAGATTGTGCAGGAGTGCCGTCTGCCGAACAGGTCAGAGAGACTGTGACTCGCAGCTATATAATCTAGGGTAGTTTTACGATGAATTTCAACTGATTGTGCGCGCAAAAATGATTAAGCTGCTCCCCACTATTTTCGCTTTGGCCGTCTCATTCGTGAGTTTCACGGCCCAAGCTCAGGACATCACAGGCAATGCCCAAGCCGGTCAGAAGATCAATGCCATGTGCATTGGCTGCCACGGTATCAAAGGCTACCAAGCTAGCTTTCCTGAAGTCTACAAAGTGCCGATGATTTCTGGCCAAAACGCCAAATACATTGAGTCGGCCTTGCATGCTTACAAAAAAGGCGATCGTAAGCACCCAACCATGCGCGGTATTGCTGAGAGCTTGACAGATCAAAACATCGCCGATCTGGCGGCTTATTACAGTGTTCATG
>CANFZL010000087.1 GCA_947451205.1 Comamonadaceae bacterium | reverse complement strand
TACGCGGTCATAAAAACCGGTGGCAAACAATACAAAGTTGCTACTGGTGAAAAAATTAAAGTAGAACAGATTGCTGCGGACGTAGGCCAAGAGATTGTTATCGATCAGGTATTGGCAGTCGGCGACGGCAGTGATATCAAAATTGGTACCCCCTTGGTGTCCGGTGCAACAGTTACAGTCACAGTCCTAGCCCACGGTCGGCACGACAAAGTGCGCATCTTCAAGATGCGCCGTCGTAAGCACTACCAAAAGCGCCAAGGTCATCGGCAGAATTTCACTGAACTGCAAATCGGCGTCATCGCCGGTTAAGCAGTCAGTTTCAGGAGTAACGGAAAATGGCACAGAAAAAAGGCGGCGGCTCTACGCGAAACGGGCGTGACTCACAGCCCAAAATGCTCGGTGTCAAGAAGTTCGGCGGCGAAGTCATCAACGCAGGCAGCATCATTGTTCGCCAGCGAGGGACTAAGTTCCATCCGGGCGTCAATGTTGGCATCGGCAAAGACCACACCCTGTTTGCGCTGGTTGGTGGCAAGGTTTCCTTTGCTGTCAAGGGCGCTTTGAACAAGCACACCGTCAACGTGACACCAGCTTAAGCTGATCACTTCGATGGCATCGAAGCCCCGCCAGCCGGGGCTTTTTTGTTTCTGGCTGTGCTTCAGGCTATCGTGGCAGTTCAAGCCACCCTTGATTTTGTAAACTTAGGTCCAAACTCGGCACCATCAGGTAGATCGGGACATTCACCATGAAATTTGTTGACGAAGCATATATTGACATTGCCGCTGGCGATGGGGGCAACGGCTGCGTCTCATTTAGGCATGAGAAGTACAAAGAATTTGGCGGTCCGAACGGTGGTGATGGCGGTCGCGGCGGTCATATTTATGCGGTGGCCGACTCCAATCTGAACACCTTGGTTGATTTCAGGTTCTCCCGCCGTCACAACGCGCACGGTGGCGAGCATGGCAAGGGCTCTGACATGTTCGGCGCCAAGGGCGACGACATTGTGCTGAAAATGCCTGTTGGCACGATCATGACAGACGCCGAAACTGGCGACATCCTGTTCGAGTTGTTGGTACCCGGCGAAGAAGTCCTGATTGCCAAAGGTGGCGACGGCGGCTTCGGTAACTTGCGCTTCAAAAGCTCGACCAACCGCGCACCGCGTACAAAGACACCCGGCTGGCCAGGTGAGCACAAGAGCCTGAAGCTGGAGCTGAAGGTGCTGGCAGATGTCGGACTGCTCGGCATGCCCAACGCAGGTAAATCAACGTTCATCACGGCAGTGTCGAATGCACGGCCGCGCATTGCGGACTATCCTTTCACCACGCTGCACCCGAATCTGGGTGTGGTGCGGGTCGGCCCTGAGCAAAGCTTTGTAGTTGCCGACTTGCCCGGTTTGATCGAAGGGGCCTCTGAAGGCGCTGGACTGGGCCACCTCTTTTTGCGGCATTTGCAACGCACGCGCTTGCTGCTGCACATTGTCGACATGGCCCCGTTTGACGACAGCATCGACCCGGTCAAGCAAGCCAAGGCGATTGTTGGCGAGTTGAAAAAGTACGACGAAGAACTGTTCAACAAGCCACGTTGGCTGGTCCTGAACAAGCTCGACATGGTTGAGCCAGACAAGCGCGCAGCGCTCGTCAAAGACTTCGTCAAGCGCTTCAAGTTCAAGGGCCCGGTGTTCGAAATCTCGGCCTTGACACGCGAAGGCTGCGAGCATTTGGTCAAGGCCATTTACCAGCACGTCAAAGCCGTGCAAAAGAGCGAACAACCGCCGGAAGACATTGATCCACGCTTTCCTTTGGACCAACCTCCTGCCGATCACTGAAAAGTTCCGCACATGTCTGCA
Source organism: Comamonadaceae bacterium (assembly GCA_947451205.1). Lineage (GTDB taxonomy): Bacteria > Pseudomonadota > Gammaproteobacteria > Burkholderiales > Burkholderiaceae_C > Polaromonas. The sequence goes on along the minus strand of CANFZL010000087.1, from coordinate 8,106 downwards.
GCCGCTTTATCACCCGTCCTGCTGAACGCCAAACGCATCGTCGTTAAAGTAGGCTCCAGCTTGGTCACCGACGAGGGCCGGGGCCTCGATGTCGAAGCCATTGGCTTGTGGTGCAAGCAGCTCGCGTTACTGGTGAAAGACGGCCGTGAAGTCATCATGGTCAGCAGCGGTGCGATTGCCGAAGGCATGAAACGCCTTGGCTGGAGCACCCGACCCAAAGCCATCCATGAATTGCAGGCCGCTGCTGCTGTGGGTCAGATGGGTTTGGTGCAAGTCTACGAAAGCAAGCTGCGCGAAAACGGCATTGGCAGCGCCCAAGTGCTGCTGACGCATGCCGACCTGGCCGACCGCGAACGCTATTTGAACGCCCGCTCGACCTTGCTCACCTTGCTGCAGTTGGGCGTGGTGCCGGTCATCAACGAGAACGACACCGTCGTCAACGACGAGATCAAGTTTGGAGACAACGACACCTTGGGCGCGCTGGTTGCTAACTTGGTGGAGGCCGATGTCCTGATCATCTTGACTGATCAAAAAGGCCTTTTCACGGCAGACCCGCGCAAAGACGCTAACGCGACGCTCGTGCACGAAGCGCAAGCCGGTGACCCCGCACTGGAAGCCATGGCCGGCGGTGCCGGCTCTAGCATTGGCAAAGGCGGCATGTTGACCAAAATTTTGGCGGCCAAGCGGGCTGCCGGCTCGGGCGCCTCCACAGTCATCGCTTGGGGCCGTGAACCGGACGCCCTGCTGCGTCTGACGCGCGGTGAGGCCATCGGCACGCTGTTGGTGGCGCAAACCCCCAAGAAGCATGCTCGCAAAACATGGATGGCCGATCACCTGCAAATGCGCGGCTCCGTGGTGATCGATGCAGGTGCGGTGGTCAAAGTGCGTGATGAGGACAAGAGCTTGCTGCCCATCGGCATGACCGCTGTTCAGGGCGAGTTTTCACGCGGCGACGTGATCGCCGTGCGGGATGCAGACGGGCTGGAGATTGCCCGCGGCTTGTCGAACTATTCAAGCGCTGAAGCACGCCTCATTTGCCGCAAATCATCGACTGAATTTGAACGCTTGCTGGGTTACACCGGCGAGCCAGAAATGGTCCACCGGACCAATCTGGTTCTGAATCGCTGAACTGCTTAACCCCTGAAGCAATTAAGCCTCGCGCTCCCCCGAAGCAGCTGCAGGCCTGAGGTTGGTTTGCGGATCCGGGTCAAAACTGGCGCCCGGCGGCAACTCAAATGACGAAGTACCACCGTGCGATGTGTAATGTGAAAAACCGTCAGCACCCTGCGCTTGCCCGGCTTCACGTTGGCGAATACCGCCGCGCAAATAACGGTTGCGATGATCGACGCGGGCTTCCTCACGGCACTCAAGGCGCGGTACATAACGTGACAACTCGGTTAACGCCATCTCATACACGCCACGTTTGAATTCGACCACGGCTTCGAGCGGAACCCAGTAATCGTTCCAGCGCCACGCATCGAATTCGGGGTGGTCGGTGGCACGCAGGTTCAAATCCCAGTCGTGCCCAACCAATTGCAGCAAAAACCAGATTTGTTTCTGGCCTTTGTAATGTCCGCGCGCATCACGGCGGATAAACCGGTCAGGTACCTCGTAACGCAACCAGTCCCGGGTTCGGGCAAGCACTTGCACATGCTGCGGCATCAGTCCCACTTCTTCGTGCAATTCACGCAGCATGGCTTGCTCGGGATTTTCACCCCGATCAATGCCACCTTGTGGAAATTGCCACGAGTGGGTACGGATACGCTTGCCCCAAAATACCTGACTTTTCTGGTTGAGCAAGATGATCCCGACGTTAGGCCTGAAGCCATCGCGGTCGAGCATAATCAAACCTCAAAATTTTTAAACTGAGTCCATTATGCACAGCGAAAGGCCTAGCGCCAAGCTTGCTTCAGGCTACAGTGATCCAACCTCAGAAAATACCCCATGAAAGCCTCCCAGTTCTTCATTTCAACGCTCAAAGAAGCGCCAGCTGACGCTGAAGTCGTCAGCCATCAACTGATGATGCGCGCCGGCCTGATCAAAAAATTGGGTGCCGGCATTTACAACTACATGCCAATGGGTCTGCGCGTGATTCGCAAGGTCGAAGCCATTGTGCGGGAAGAAATGAACCGCGCTGGCGCCATTGAAATGGCCATGCCGGTGATTCAACCCGCTGAACTCTGGCAAGAAACCGGGCGCTTCGAAAAGATGGGGCCTGAAATGCTGCGCATCAAGGACCGGCATGGCCGCGACTTCGTGATCCAGCCGACCAGCGAAGAAGTCATCACCGACGTCATGCGGCAAGACATCCGCAGCTACAAGCAGCTGCCGAAAAATCTCTACCAAATTCAGACCAAATTTCGTGACGAACGCCGTCCGCGCTTTGGTCTGATGCGTGGGCGCGAATTCACCATGAAGGATGCCTACAGTTTTGACCGCAACCCAACGGCCGCCAAGCTCAGCTACCAAAACATGGCGCAGGCTTACCGCCAAATTTTTGACCGCTTCGGTCTGCGTTACCGAGCCGTTGCAGCCGACAGCGGTGCCATTGGTGGTGATTTGAGCGAAGAGTTTCAAGTGATCGCCGCCACCGGCGAAGACGCCATCGTTTACTGCCCTAGCAGTGACTATGCGGCCAACATGGAAAAAGCAGAGTCATTGACACCTGCCGGCCCGCGCAAGCCAGCTTCCCAGCCCCTCACCCGCACCTCGACACCGGACAAAAGCGCCTGCGCAGATGTCGCGGCTTTGCTCGGCGTGCCACTGGAAAGCACTGTCAAATCACTGGTCTTGGCGACCGACGAGATCGGCCCCGCCGGCGAGATCATCAAGACCCGCATCTGGTTGGTTCTGCTGCGCGGCGACCACGACATGAATGAAGTCAAGGTCGGCAAAATCGAAGGGCTGGCCAATTTCCGCTTCGCTACCTTGGCCGAAATCGAAGACCATTTTGGCTGCCAGCCGGGCTACCTTGGCCCCTTGAACTTGAAGAAACCTGTCTCTCTGGTGGTAGACCGTGAAGTCGCCGTCATGAGCGACTGGATTTGCGGCGCCAACGAAGTGGACCTGCACATCACCGGCGTGAACTGGGGCCGCGATTTACCGGAACCGAGCTTGGTGGCCGACTTGCGCAATGTGTTGGCGGGCGACGCCTCACCAGACGGCCTGGGCGTTCTGGCAATTGAGCGCGGCATCGAAGTTGGCCATGTGTTTTACCTGGGCACCAAGTACAGCCAAGCCATGAACGCGACGTTTTTGGACGAGAACGGCAAGCCTCAGTTCATGGAAATGGGCTGCTACGGCATCGGCATCACGCGCTTGCCTGCTGCGGCGATTGAGCAAAACCACGACGAGCGCGGCATCATCTGGCCCGATGCGATAGCCCCCTTCACCGTGGTGATCTGCCCGATCAGTCCGGACCGGTTTCCCGAGGTGCAAGCGGCTGCCGACAAGCTGCACACCGAGCTGCTGGCCGCTGGCGTCGACGTGATTCTGGACGACCGGGGCGAGCGCCCTGGCGCCATGTTTGCCGACTGGGAACTCATCGGCGTGCCGCACCGCGTGACGATTGGCGACCGCGGCCTGAAAGACGGTCAAGTTGAATACCAGCATCGCCGTGACGTAGCGTCGACCAAGATCGCTACCATCGATGTATTCAACTTTCTCAAGGGCAAGCTAGCGCCATGATTGAACTGCCAGGGCGATTGACACCGCCACTGGACACCGTCGCTATCTCGCGGCGACGTTGCTTGCAGCACGGCACTGCGACAGGCCTTCTGAGCCTCTTGGGCCTACTTGGCGAGAGCGTTCATGCTGGTGGCCAACTGGAAGAACCGCTGGTCGACTCGGTGCGCACAGCCTTGACCTCGGCTGTATCGAACCGCGCGCCGCCGGTGCCGCAGTTCAACGACAGCGACAGCCTACTGAACTACCAGCACTGGTCAAGTCTTTTGGCTGACCGGCTTGTGCGCCTCATTCCTGAGCCGCACAGCCGCCAAGAATTTTCACAGACCGTCTGGTATGAAAGCAAACGTGCCGGACTGGATGTAGCGCTGGTGCTCGGGTTGATTCAAGTTGAGAGCAATTTTCGCAAGTTCGCTGTCTCGAGTGTGGGCGCGCGCGGGTTCATGCAGGTCATGCCTTTTTGGGTCCGCCTGATCGGCGACGGTGATGTCAGCAAGTTATTTCATCTGCAAACCAACCTGCGCTTTGGCTGCGTCATCTTGCGGCATTATTTAGACCGTGAACAAGGCGACGTGTTCATGGGTTTGGGCCGCTACAACGGATCGCGCGGGCAAGCGCCTTATCCCGAGGCAGTGCTGGCAGCGCGAAAAAAGTGGCAGATCGGCAGCTAGCGTGAGGGTTGCAGGTAAAGCTCAGAGCGGCAAATGGGTCGGCGCCTGAAAGCCGCGTTCTTGGGCAAACCACGCCAACACCGGCACGGTACCAGGCAGCACCGGGTGGACCTGAACCGGCAGCGTCTGCCAGGCAAATGACTGGCCTTCACGCATTTGTAATGCACCCGTCCAGTCAAAGACTTTGCAGAAATTCAGGCGCACCAAGGCGTGCGGATAGTCGACCAGTTCGGTGCGCCACGCTTGCACAGCACCGATCGTGATGCCGATCTCTTCTTCGAGCTCGCGCCGCAAAGCCTGCTCGACGCTTTCGCCCGCTTCAAGCTTGCCGCCGGGGAATTCCCAATAGCCTTCATAGACTTTGCCTGGCGGCCGCGAGGTCAGCAAAAACTCATCGCCCCGCATCAGTACGCCAACGGCAACTTCCACGATCTGACGATCAACACCGCCTTCGCGTGGGCGGTCTTTGTCGGCCACCAGCAGCGGCGATGTCATGCCGTGGTTTGTTGACCGGCGTAGTCGCGGGCGAACTGGAAAGCCACCCGACCGCTGCGCGAGCCGCGCTCTAAAGCCCAAACCAAAGACGCTGGTTGCGCCGCTTTGATGGCCTCAGCCGTCACGCCAAAAGAGGTCAGCCACTGCGCCACGATGGTCAGGTACTCGTCTTGGCTAAAAGGGTAAAAACTGACCCACAGTCCAAAGCGCTCAGACAGCGAAATTTTTTCTTCGACCACTTCACCCGGATGCACTTCACCGTCCGCCGTGTGCGTGTAAGTGAGGTTTTCGGTCATGTACTCGGGCAGCAAATGGCGTCGGTTGCTGGTGGCGTAAATCAGCACATTCGGCGTGGCCGCAGCGATCGAACCATCGAGGATGGACTTCAGCGCTTTGTAGCCCGACTCGCCCTCTTCAAAGCTCAAGTCATCGCAAAAGATGATGAATTTTTCAGGCAAGCCGAAGACAAGATCAACGATGTCGGGCAAGTCCACCAAGTCGGCTTTGTCCACTTCGATGAGCCGCAAACCTTGCGCTGCATACTCGTTCAGGCAGGCCTTGATCAGCGAAGATTTTCCGGTGCCGCGGGAACCTGTCAACAACACGTTATTGGCAGGCACACCTTTCACGAACTGCTCGGTATTGCGCTTGATTTTGTCTTTTTGGTCTTCGATTTCTTTCAGGTCCGCCAAGCTCATATTGCCCAGGTGCTTCACCGGCTCCAGCGACCCATGGCCGGAGCTGCGCTTGCGGTAGCGGTAAGCCACCGAGGCTTGCCAGTCGGGTGCGCTCAAGGGCTGCGGCAAGACCGACTCAATGCGGGTGACCAAGGATTCAACACGCGCCATCAGGCGTTCAAAGGACTCGTTCATGGGGCGGTTTAACTTCTGTAATCTGCGTTGATCTTGACGTAATCGTAGGAGAGGTCACAGGTCCAGACGGTGTCGACCGCGTCACCGCGACCCAACACCACGCGAACCAAAATCTCGTTTTGCTGCATCACGCGTTGGCCTTCGGCTTCAACATAGTCGATGTGGCGGCCACCATTTTTAGCCACCAGCACGTCGTCTAAGTACAAATCAATCAGCGTCTGGTCCAAGTCATCGATACCGGCGTAACCGACGGCGGCCAAAATGCGGCCAAGGTTGGGGTCGCTGGCAAAGAAAGCCGTTTTCACCAACGGTGAATGGGCAATGGCGTAGGCCACTTTGCGGCACTCGTCGCCCGTGTTGCCGCCTTCGACGCGGATGGTGATGAATTTGGTAGCACCCTCGCCGTCACGCACAATCGCCTGCGCCAGCTTCTGGGCAATTTCCAGCATCGCCGCTTGGAGAGCGCGACCGTCAGCGCTGTCAAGCGAGGTGATTGGCGTGTGTTTGGCTTGCTGGGTCGCCACGATCACGAAGGAGTCGTTGGTCGACGTGTCGCCGTCGACAGTGACACGGTTGAAGGAAGCTTCCGCCAACTCACGGGCCAGTTGCGACATAAGGACTGGCGACACACAAGCGTCCGTCGCCATGAAACCGAGCATGGTCGCCATGTTAGGACGGATCATGCCCGAACCTTTGCTGATGCCGGTGATGGTGATGGTGGCACCGCCCAGTGTGAGGCGCTTGGAGAACGCCTTGGCCACGGTGTCCGTGGTCATGATGGCTTCGGCGGCACTGGCCCAGTTGTCTGCTCTAGCATCCGCCAGCGCTGCCGGCAGGCCAGCGGCGATGCGCTCATGCGGCAAGGGCTCCATGATGACGCCGGTCGAAAACGGCAAAATTTGCTCGGGCGAGACATTGAGCTCACGGGCCAACGCGATGCAACTGGCGCGAGCGCGCATCAAACCGTCCGTGCCAGTGCCGGCATTCGCATTGCCAGTGTTGATCAGCATGGCGCGAATGCCCAGCGAGGCACCGCCGTTCAAGGCCAGGTTGTCACGGCAGATTTGCACGGGCGCCGCGCAAAACCGGTTTTGCGTGAAGACCGCACCGACCGCGCAGCCTTCGTCGAGCAAGAGCACCGCCAGATCTTTGCGACCGACTTTGCGGATACCGGCTTCGGCAATACCCCAGCGCACGCCTGGCACGGGATGAAGATCATTGGCAGGCGTAGCGAGCAGGTTCACAGGCATGAGGAATCTCCAGAGTTCAAGAACAGCGGGCCCATCGACTGGGTCCGCAGCAGGCGCGCCTGATCAGACCAGCTTGCCGTGGCAGGCCTTGTATTTTTTGCCCGAACCGCATGGGCAAGCGTCGTTGCGGCCCACACGCGGCACGTAGTCGCCGGTCATGCGCTGGCGTTGTTCGTCGGTGACCGCAATGACCTCGGGCTCACCGCTTTCGGTGGGTGCGGTGTAGGTCACGTTGCTGATGTTCTCAGCGCGGTTTTCCATCGCCTCTGCCGCCTCACCGAGCTGCTCGGACGACTGAATTTTGACCGTCATCAAGACTTTGGTGACATCGTTTTTAACGCTGTCCAGCAGTTGTCCGAACAGCTCAAAAGCCTCGCGTTTGTATTCTTGCTTAGGCTGCTTTTGCGCATAGCCACGCAAATGAATGCCTTGGCGCAAATAGTCCAAAGAACTCAAGTGTTCACGCCAGTGGGTGTCGATGCTTTGCAGCAGCACCATGCGCTCAAACTGAATCAAACTGTCTTCACCAATCGGCTCGACCTTGGCGTTGAAAGCGTTGTTCGCAGAGGTGACTACTTTTTCAAGCACGTCGTCGTCGGTGATGGCGGTGGCCGCAGAGATCTCTTGTTGCAGCGCCAACTCGAGTTGCCATTCGTCACGCAAAACTTTCTCAAGCAACGCAATATCCCACTGCTCTTCAACGCTTTCGGCTGGCACATACTGCCGCGTCAAATCAGTGAAGCAGCCTTCACGCAGCGAGGTGATCTGACCCTGCAAACTCGGCGCGTCCATGATGTCGTTGCGCTGCTGGTAAATCACCTTGCGTTGGTCGTTAGACACATCGTCATATTCAAGCAATTGCTTGCGGACATCAAAGTTGCGGGCTTCGACTTTGCGCTGCGCCGACTCAATGCTGCGCGTCACGATGCCTGCCTCAATCGCCTCGCCGTCGGGCATCTTCAAACGCTCCATGATGGAGCGCACGCGGTCGCCCGCAAAGATGCGCATCAGCGGGTCATCCAGACTCAGGTAAAAACGCGAAGAACCCGGGGCTCCCTGACGGCCGGAACGACCGCGCAGCTGGTTGTCAATGCGGCGCGACTCATGCCGCTCGGTGGCGATGATGCGCAAGCC
>CANFZL010000086.1 GCA_947451205.1 Comamonadaceae bacterium | reverse complement strand
GGCGTGGCGGTCTATGTGCCCAATCCCTTGCGTCAAGCCAAGCTGCCACTCAGACTGCCCGAAGGCATGGCACTCAAGGGCGGGATGATTCAGCTGACCTTCTCGCAACGCCCGGAGGACGGCGGCAAACCTTTGGCGCAGGCCTCGCTGGCCCTGCCCTGACGACACTCAATTCGCGCTGAAAGATCCTGATGAGGCTGCCCAGTAGCTTGATGCTGGCTCTGCTGTGCGTGGTGCCCAACCCCGTCGCTTGGGCGCAAAGCTCCCTGCCTATGGCAGCGCCGGCCACAGCGACCGAGGCCAGCGAACTGAATCTGCTGCTGCTTGAAGTTCGGCTCGACGACAGCCTGTTGGCCGACTCACTCACCGCCTACGAAGTGGGTAACGACATACTGCTGCCGCTGGGCGAGATGGCACGCCTGCTCACCATCGGCATCACGATAGACCCGGCTACACGCAGCGCTGCAGGCTTTGTGCTGCGCGAAGACCAAGCGTTCAGGCTGGAGATAAATGCCAACAGCGTGACGCTGCCCAGCGGACGCGAAGCGGTCGATCCGAACCAAATACGCTGGATGGACAATGATTTTTACGTCTCTGCCCGTTTGCTGCAACGCTGGTGGCCAATCGACCTGGCGCTTAGCCTCTCGGCTTTGAACCTGCAAGTGGTGCCGCGTGAAGCGCTGCCGATCCAAGCTAGGCTGGCCCGTGAGCGTGATGCTGCGCGGCTGAGGTTGCGCGGCGGCGCTTATCAAGATCCTGGCTTTCCACGGGCACAGCCAGACTATCGTTTGGTTGACGTGCCATTTATAGACCAGACACTGAGCTTGCAAACCGGGCGCGACAGTACCGGCCAGTCCCACACTGACATGACCTACAACGCCTTCATCACCGGCGACCTGCTGGGCATGGAGGCGTCGATGTTTGTCACAGGATCACAAAACCAAGCGAATCAAAATTCCACACCCCAAGCACGCTTCACGCTGTCACGCAACGATCCTGACGCCAACTTGCTGGGACCCCTGAACGCCCGCACCGTGACACTCGGCAACATTGCCTTGCCGGCGCTGAACAATGTGGCGCGCTCCGCTGGTGGCGGTAATGGCATGGTGGTGAGCAACCGGCCGCTGAACCAGCCCAGCAGCTACGGCCTGCACACCTTGCGGGGCAACCTGCCACCGGGCTGGGACGTGACGCTTTACTTCAACGACGCTTTGATCGCATTTCAACAGTCGCGACCGGACGGGCTGTACCAGTTTGCAGATCAGCCATTGGTTTTTGGCAACAACGAATTCCGGCTTGTTTTTAACGGCCCATTAGGCCAAAGACGGGTCGAGCGCGAGGCCTTTTTACTCGACGACACGCTGACAAAACCGGGCAACTTTTATTACACAGTGGGCGGCCAGCGCGGCGACGACGGCAGCGACAGACAAACCTTGCAGGCCGACTTTGGCTTAGCCGACAGCGTGGCAGCAACGGTCGGACTCGTCAGCATTGACTTGGGCCTAGGCGCCCAAGCACGTCACTACAGCAACGTCGGGCTGCGCGCATCTGGGCTGGGCATGCTCGTCAGCGCCGACCATGTATCGACCACAGACGGAGGATCACTCACCGAAGTCGGCGTGCGCACCGGCTTAGGACGGTTTTCAGCCGACCTCACACACACTCAATTGAGTCATTTCAGCAGCGACTTCTTTGCCGCCGGCAGTGACCCTTTGACGCAGCGAACCCGCGCCCGCTTAAGTGGCAGCCTCCCCCTCAGTGAGGATTTGGCACTACCAGTCGGACTGGACGTTTTTCGTGAAGTGACAGCATCGGGGCGCAGCAGTGTGAACGCCCAAGGTCGCTTATCCCTGAACCTGCAAAACACCAACTTCACCAACGCATTGAATCTGCAGACGAGCGATGGCAAGCGCGTCACCAGTGGTGCACTGCAGGTGTACCGGCGCGTGGCAGGGATTGGTTTGAGCAGCCAACTAGCCTACACGCTGGAGCCAGACAGCCGACTCTCCAGTGTGGCCATCATCGCCGACAAAAACCTGAGCGACGCATCACGACTGAGCCTCGGACTGATACAGAGCATGACACCCAACGTGACCAGCGTGTCAGCGGGCTACAACCGAAATTTTGGCACCTTTGGTATGGGTGTAAATGCACGCTACAGCAGCAATGGTGAGATGAGCATAGGCGTGCAGCTGTTCATGGCGATCGGGCGCGACCCGCGCACTGGCAACTGGACTCGCAACTGGCAGCCGATGGCCGCGTCTGGCGCCGTCTCAGCTCGGGCCTTTGTCGACGCCAACATGAACGGTGTCTTTGACATGGGCGAAGTGCCGGTGGAGGGCGCCGGCTTTCTTCTGAACGGCGGCAGCCGCCACCCGGTGCGTACCGGCGCTGATGGCGTTGCGTACATGAGCCATATGACGCCGCGGCAATTCGCCGACGTGTCCCTCGACACCGGCACGCTTGAAGACCCGCAGTGGCAGACCGCCACTGCGGGCGTGCGGGTGTTACCGCGTCCAGGCAAAGTGATATTGGTGGACTTCCCTGTGGTCATGACAAGTGAGATAGACGGCACCATCTACCTGGAAGAAGCCGGTAAAACCCGCGGCATTGGCAATGCGCTGCTGGAGCTGGTGAATGAGCGCGGTGAAGTGGTTGCCAGCCAACGCAGCGCCGCCGATGGCTATTACATCGTGCCGGCCGTCAAACCCGGGCGCTACACCTTGCGCTTGGCTGCAGAACAGCTTCGCAGTCTAGGCTTGGTGGCGGTTCAACAAAGCCAGCCAATCAACATGAAGGCTGACGGCGAATACGTTAACGGCATTGACTTCACGCTGCGCGCTGCGCCTTGAGAGCGCCCACCAGCACGTCTCCAAGCTTTGTGGCCCTGAAAGCAACAGACCACCGATGACCGGTCACCTTAGAGACACACCTAGTGCGGCACTTGACCATAAGGCCAAAGACAATAATTTCCCCGTGCGCAAATGACATAAACCATATTAAATTATTACTTAAATTAACATAACACTAACAAGTTACACATTTAATATTACAAATATTGTTGCCAAGCTTAAGATGGGGTCGGGTATGTTCCCTGTCCCTTGGAACTGGCGAGCTTCAGCAAAGTGAGGCGTCTTTTCCACTGAATTGATATGAAAGACACAGTCATGCAAGTTCGTTTTCCAGCTTTGAAAGTTGTCATTAAAGCCTGCAATTCACGAACTGATTTACGTCAACAACATATCCTTTTATTAGACCCTCGGCGTGGCGCACTCTTCAGGACAACGGCACTGGTGGCCGCAATACTTGGTGTTTATGGGACGGCGCAGGCCGATACGTTGACATGTGATGCGGCGTGCGAGCCGGGTTCGAGTGGCCAGTACTCCAACGTTATTGTTAACAGCGGCGGTACCCAGAAGCTGACTGATACAAGCATTACGACTGCCCTCCCAAGCAGTCAAAATGGTCGTGCGGTGACGGTCACTGGAACGGATGCCACCGCAGAGCTAATCAGGTCAACAATTACATTAACAACGGGTACAGACCAAGAATACGCCCACGCATTCACAGCAGCCGTAGGTACAGAAAATGGCGGTCATGCCCACATTGAGGGTGGTTCAATCACAGCCAGCGGCAACCAACGAACTGTGGGCATTCAGGCCAATGACGGGGGGTCTATCACGGCCAGCGACGTGATCATCACAACCGACAGCGCGTTCGGTCATGCTGTCAACGCGTACAGCAATCCAACCACGGTCACCGATACGGAAATTACGCTTTCCGATGTCAACATTTCAACCTTAGACGACAACTTCGCAGTTGGAATCTCATCAGCCAATGATGGCGCTCAAGTAGAAGCGGTGAGAACAAACATCGTCACTTACGGCGCCAACAGTTTCGGCGTCATGGTTTTCAACGGTGCGACGGTATCACTGACGGATAGCAACATCACCACATCGGGACAAAATGCATTTGGCATTTACGCTTACACAGGGAGCATGAGTGAAGACTCCGCTACGGTCATAAATACAGACATCACTACCTACGGTGCGGGCGCTATCGGCGTAGTCGCAAACTTAGATGCTACTGTGAGCATGAGTGGGGGTTCAATCACGACGACTGGAGCCAATAGCCCTGGTGTAGTCGCGATTTCAGGCGGCACTGTCAACATGACAGGCAGCTCAATCACGACGACTGGGACCGACTCATCTGGCGTCCATCTGCAAGATAACAGCACCGTGGTTTTAAACGGTGTCACAGTCGAATCATCTGGCGCTTCGATCACGTCGCAATTGACTAAAGCGAACCAAACTCAAAACATCACAGTCGGATCAGGCACGACGATGACTCAAAACAATGGCACTTTGTTGCTGGTGACACGTGAAGCCTTGGGCATGGATGGAACAGTAAATCTGACGCTGGGCGCAGGTTCCACTGCAGACGGTGACGTGGTAGATACGGAAGGACGAGACGCCCTCAATCGCGGCGAAACCAACTTCACAGTCGACACGGACGCGAGCTGGACGGGAGAACTCGCAGGCATCAACAACACGACCGTGGCCGTCAGCGGTTCGCTCATCAATACTGGCGGCGCACCAATCGCCGGCAACGTTTCAGGGGGTTTGAACTCGGTCATAGAGTTCACCAATAGCGCAATCATTGAAGGGGGAGTCACAACCGCGGCAGGTTCTCTGGCTTCGTTTACAGGCTCAACGGAAATCAACGGCAATGTGATCGGCTCTGGTTCGACACTGGTCTTCAATGGCCTGACAACCATTGGTCAGAACGTAACAGGCTCCGACACCGATTTCGAATTCAGCCGAGGACAACTCACAACCATTGAGGGCAATGTACAACTGACCAGCAATTCAACCCTGCTAGGCGGCACCACAGCCACGCCCATTGAAATTTCTGGCAACGCTATTGTCAACGACGGCGCAGTGCTAGGCGGCAACCTTACTGTCAGCGGAGCGCTGAGCGGCACGGGCGGCACATTGAGTCCGGGTAATTCGATTGGCACTCAAACCTTCAACACAAGCACCGGCTTTAGTGGCAACTTCGAGGTTGAGGTGAACGCAGCGGGTAAGTCGGATCGCGTCATTATTCAACACGGCAACATAGATCTAAGCGGAGTCAATCTGATCGTGGATCAGGAGAGCGTTAACGGTATCGCAAATGGCGGCTATGTCGTGAACAAAAACTACACAATCTTGCAAACGCTTGACGGCAAAGTGTCGGAGCCTTTTAAAAGTCAAGAACTCGGCACCAGCTTTGCCAATACGCTGGTCAACCTAGATCCGGTTCAGTACGGTGCGAAGGACGTTTCCATCAGCCTGTCGGTTGACGCCGGCAAGGTAGAGGCGACACGCGAAGGCCTGTCGAACAACCAAAATCAGACGCTGGATGGCGTACTTTCAGTCACAGGCCAAAACGCCTCGGCTGATGCAGCCTTGCAGTCCACTGATACTGAAGGTGCCCTGAACCAACTATCAGGAGAAGTACATGGCAGTACACAGTCGGCGTTGATCGCCTCTAGCGGACTGTTGGTCAATGCCTTGTCGAACCGGATGCGGGGCAACCTGGACGCAGGCTTGGTGGCCGGTGCACCACTGGCGCAAGCATCGGGCGCGCTGCCGGCGTCGGCCATGCCTCAATCAGGGGCACATCCTTTTTGGGCGCAGGTGGTGGGCAATTGGCAGACCCTGAAAAGCGATAACAACACGGCGAGGGCCACCAGTTCAACCGGTGGCTTGGTACTGGGTCACGATGCAAACGTGGGCAATGGCTGGCGTGTCGGTGGGGCGATGGGTGTTTCTAACAGCAACATCAACGTAGACGATCGATCGTCAAGGTCAGAAGTGACCAGTTACAGCGGCGCCCTGTATGGAGGCAATAGCTGGAAAAAGGGCCATGGGCAAGTCAATTTCTTGGCCGGTGCAGGGTTCACGCATCATGATATCGACAGCTACCGAAGCGTCACGCTCGGGGGCAACCAGTCACTGCAAGCTAATTACGGCGCCAACACAGCTCAACTTTTTACAGAGCTAGGCTATGCCGTGCCCGTCGGTCAGGCCAGTGTGATGGAGCCTTACGTAGGGGCAACTTGGTTAAGCCAACGTGTGCAGGGTTTGAATGAATCAGGAGGGGCCGCCGCCTTGCGCGGCAATAGCCGAACCGATGACATCACGGCCCTGACGCTGGGTCTGCGCGGCAAAACAAAAGTGAGCCTCGGCCGTTATCAAGCCACCCTGACGGCCGGTGGTGGCTGGCGTCGTGCTTCAGGGGATATCAACCCCAGCAGCACGCTCTCACTCGTTCAAGGCAATAGCGCCGCCTTCAGCGTGGCGGGCGCGCCGATTGCTAAGAATGCGGCAGTGATGAATCTAGGTGCAGAAATGTCCGTCGGTAAGAGCACCGCAATGGGTTTGAGCTACAGCGGCGAGTTCGGCGCAGGCAATCGTAACAATACCGGTGTCCTGTATTTGAAGATGCAGTACTGAAAGATTTCCAGCGCACGGCTCAAATCAAGGCTGACGCGAAACACATCAATGGCATCGACTTCACGCTGCGCGCCGCGCCTTGAGAGCGCCCACCAGCACCAACAAGCCCGGCACCAAAATCATCGCCCAGATGATGGAGCTGAGGTTTTCTTTGACCCACGCGAAGTTGCCAAACAAATAACCCGCACCGCACAGGCCAACCACCCAGATAAAAGCACCGATGACGTTGTAGGCGCTGAACTTGCGGCGGTCCATGTCGGCGACGCCGGCGACAAAAGGCGCAAAGGTGCGAACAAACGGCATGAAACGCGCCAAGATGATGGTGACACCGCCGTAGCGTTCGTAAAAATTATGCGCTTGGTCAAACGCGCGTTTGTTGAAAAACCGGGAGTCTTCCCACTGGAACACCTTAGGCCCGAAGTAACGGCCGATGGTGTAATTGCACTGGTCACCCAAAATGGCCGCCACCAGTAACACAGTGATAGACACCGGCAGGCTGATCAAACCGACACCGCACAAGGCGCCAACAATAAAGAGCAGCGAGTCGCCCGGCAAAAACGGCATCACCACCACACCAGTCTCGACAAAAATGATGGCGAACAGCAGCGCATAGACCCACATGCCGTAATGTTGGGTGAAGGTCTCCAAGTGGCGGTCAATGTGAAGAATGAAGTCTATGAAGAAGCTGATAATTTCCATGGGGCAGATTTTGACACGGCCTAAAATCAAATGGTGAACTCTGCTGCAACCGCCCCAACCCGCCGCCCCATCCGTGAACTGCCTGATGAGCTGATCAGCCAAATTGCCGCTGGCGAAGTGGTCGAACGGCCCGCGTCGGTGGTGCGTGAGTTGGTCGACAACGCCCTAGACGCTGGCGCCCGCCAAGTGACGGTGCGGCTGTTGGCTGGCGGCGTTCGGCTGATTTTGGTCGAAGACGACGGCGCCGGCATTCCGGCCAGTGAGCTGGCGATCGCCTTGCGCCGCCACGCCACCAGCAAGATCGCCTCTTTGCAGGACTTGGAGGCCGTCGGCACGATGGGGTTTCGGGGCGAGGCGCTGGCCGCCATCAATTCGATTGCTGACATGAGCCTGATCTCGCGCTCGGGCGACGCTGAAGCAGACGCTAGCGCGGGCGGTCACGCTTGGCAACTGGACGGTCGCACCGGCGAGCTCCAACCCGCCGCGCGCAGTCGCGGCACCAGCGTCGAAGTGCGCGAGCTGTTTTATGCCACGCCCGCCCGGCGCAAATTTTTGAAGACCGACGCCACTGAACTGGCGCATTGCATTGAAGCCGTCCGGCGCCACGCGCTGGTGCGCCCCGACGTCGGCTTTGCCATCTGGCACGAAGGCAAGCTGGTCGAGCAGTGGCGCGCCTGCACCGAGGCGCTGCACACCGACGACCGCGTGGCCGCGCTGGACCAGCGCTTGGCCGATGTGTTGGGCGCTGAGTTTTTGGCGCAATCCATCGCCGTGAATTACGAAAGCAGTGCGCGCCGCATGGACGGTGGGCCGGCCGTGCGGGTCTGGGGTCGAGCCGGCATTCCGGATGCCGCCCGCTCGCGAGCCGACCAGCAATTTGCCTATGTGAACGGTCGCTACGTGCGCGACAAGGTGCTGACCCACGCCGCCCGTAGCGCCTATGAAGACGTGTTGCACGGCCACCGGCAGCCGGTCTACGCGCTGTATGTCGAGATGGACCCGGCCCGCGTCGACGTGAACGTGCACCCGACCAAGATTGAAGTGCGCTTTCGGGACAGCCGCGAAGTACACCAAGCCGTGCGTCACGCCGCCGAAAACGCGCTGGCGGTGCCGCGCTCGCAAATTGGCGGAGCCGTCGTCGGTGGCGTCGTCGGTTCAGTGGATGCTGCGGATGCGAATGCGCCTCTGCAAGCCGCTGGTCTGCAAGGCTTCGTGTCGGATGCCCAGCGCGCCGCCCGCGGTTTGGGCTGGGCGCAACCCGGCATGGATTTTTCAGCGCGGACGGATCAGCGCACCGATCACCGGACTGATCACAGAGTCAGCGACTTTGAAGCCATGTGGCCAGTCGCTGCGGGCCTGTCTGGGCTTTCAGTTGGGCCAACTGCCGATGCGCTGCGCAGCCAGCTAACGGGGACACCCTTCAACGCCGAAGCATCCAACTTGCCGCCAGGCGACTGGCCGCTGGGCCGGGCCCTTGCGCAACTGCAAGGCATTTACATCTTGGCTGAAAACACCACTGGGCTGATCATTGTGGACACGCACGCGGCACACGAACGCATTGTTTATGAGCGACTGAAGAACCAATTGGACAACTCGGCGAGCGCCGCCATCGCCAGCCAGCCGCTGCTGATTCCCGCCACCTTTGCTGCGACAGCGCAAGAAATCGACACTGCCCAAAGCGCCGCAGAGACTTTGCAAACGCTGGGTCTAGAAATCACGCCCTTCTCACCCAAGACACTGGCGGTGCGGGCGGTGCCCACCTCGCTGGCGCAGTCAGACGCCGTCGAGTTGGCGCGCAGTGTGCTCGCCGAATTGGCTCAGCACGACGCCAGCACCGTGATTCAGCGCGCCCAAAATGAGCTGCTCTCGACCATGGCCTGCCACGGCGCGGTGCGCGCCAACCGCAAACTCACTTTGGATGAAATGAACGCGCTGCTGCGTCAAATGGAAGCCACTGACCGCTCCGACCAATGCAACCACGGCCGACCGACGTGGCGACAAATGAGCATTCGCGACCTCGACAGTTTGTTTTTGCGCGGCCGCTGAACCCAGCCGGAGCGTCTAAAAAGCCGCGCTCACCCCTGCGCCATAAAGGCCGCTGCACCCGCCAAGCAAGACAGCACGGCAACGAATGTCAGCAGGGCTCGCATCCCTAACCAGCCACCGAGCCGCAGCGAGCGGTAAATTTTGCAGTCAACGATGTAGCACAGCAGTAAACTGGCGGCCATCAACAGCAAGCCCCAGACGCTGTTGAGCAACAAACCAGCCCACGCCAACAAGCTCGGCAAGACACCCCAAATCAGTAAATTGCGGCGCTTTTGGGCCTGCGCCAGCGGCATCGCCAGTCCCCAATGAATGCCACCCAAAAAGCTCACAATCACAGCGGCGTAGGTGAGCAGCGCCAAGGCCGCCAAACCGGCCCACTCAGGCGGCAGCGACCACAGTCCAACAGCTCCCGCCACAAAAGGCAGCAAGCCGGCGATGCCGAGCGCCCGAGCATCTGCCCCCGGCTTCGATGATGGAATGGACGCAGAAGATTCAGGGAGAACAGGTGTGCTCATGGCGAGTTTTTCGAATTCATCGGGATAAAGCACACAGACCTTGAACCATTGGCCAAAAATGCCGTCGCTGCGAGCGCCATCTCAAATTTCGTCACTGCGAGCGAAGCGCGGCAGCCCATCACCGCGCGCCTCAAAGATGGATCGCCGCGCTGCGCTCGCGATGACGGAAGGGGAAAAAATGCCGTCGCTGCGTGAGCCATCTCAAATTCCGTCTCTGCGAGCGAAGCGCGGCAG
>CANFZL010000085.1 GCA_947451205.1 Comamonadaceae bacterium | reverse complement strand
GTACATGGGTTCCAACACGTTGTTACCCGCGACAGTGACATGCATGTCCTGCAGCAGTCCATCATGAATTCCGTAGACCCAACCGTGCAGCGAGACGTTTTGCCCACGCAGCCACGCGTCTTGCAACACGGTGCTCTGCGCGACGTTGATGACTTGCTCGATCACATTGAGCTCCACCAAAGCGTCGCAACGAAATTCTTCCGCAATCCCATTGATCAACGATTGATGCCGGTCGCGCACATCCTGAATGTGCCGCAACCAATTGTCGGCCAACCCAATCCGCGCGCCTTCCAATGCCGCACGAACGCCGGAGCAGCCGTAGTGGCCAACCACCATCACATGCTCAACTTTCAGCCGCTCGACGGCAAACTGGATGGTCGACAGCGCGTTCAGGTCTGAATGCACCACCACGTTGGCCACGTTACGGTGCACGAAGACTTCACCAGGCTCCAGCCCAGTGATTTGATTCGCCGGTACGCGGCTGTCAGAGCAGCCAATCCACATGTACTTGGGCGTTTGCTGTTGAACCAAACTGGTGAAAAAGTCCGGGCGCTCCGCTTCCATTTGCGCGGCCCAAGCACGGTTGTGCACGAAAAGATCATTGATCGAAGTAGTCATGGGATCCATCTTAGTCAGTTGGCGTGAATGCAGGATCTCAACAGGTTTCTGCGAACAGTTCACGACCGATCAGCATGCGGCGGATTTCGCTGGTGCCAGCGCCGATTTCATAAAGCTTGGCGTCGCGCCACAAACGTCCCAGTGGGTAGTCGTTGATGTAGCCGTTGCCGCCAAAAATCTGCACGCCTTCACCGGCCATCCACGTGGCTTTTTCGGCACACCACAAAATGACCGAGGCGCAGTCTTTGCGCACTTGCCGCACGTGCTCAACACCGAGCAAGTCTAGGTTTTTGGCCACTGTGTAGGCGAACGAGCGGCCGGCTTGCAGCACGGTGTACATGTCCGCGACCTTGCCTTGGATCAGTTGAAACTCGCCAATGCTTTGGCCGAACTGCTTGCGGTCATGGATATAGGGGATGACGCTGTCCATGACGGATTGCATGATGCCCAGAGGCCCGCCAGTGAGCACGGCGCGCTCGTAATCGAGGCCGCTCATTAACACTTTGGCGCCGCTATTCAAGCCGCCCAAAATATTCTGCGCCGGCACTTCGACGTTGTTGAAAACGAGTTCGCCGGTGTGGCTGCCGCGCATGCCGAGTTTGTCGAGCTTTTGCGCGACAGAAAAACCGGCCATGGTTTTTTCAATCAAGAAGGCCGTGACACCCCGCGCACCCAATTCAGGTTCGGTCTTGGCATAGACCACCAGCGTGTCGGCGTCTGGGCCGTTGGTGATCCACATTTTGCTGCCGTTGAGCAGGTAGTAACCGCCCTTGTCTTCGGCCTTCAGCTTCATGCTGAGGACGTCAGAACCGGCACCGGGCTCGCTCATGGCCAAGGCGCCCACATGGTCACCGCTGATGAGATTAGGCAGGTATTTCTGCCGCTGTTCAGGCGTGCCATTGCGTTTGATCTGGTTCACGCACAAATTGCTGTGGGCGCCGTAGCTCAAGCCCACCGAGGCCGAGGCACGCGAGATTTCCTCCATTGCGATCATGTGGGCGAGGTAACCCATATTGGCGCCACCGAATTCTTCACCGACGGTGATGCCGAGCACGCCCAAGTCGCCCATCTTGCGCCACAAGTCCATCGGGAATTGGTCGCTGCGGTCGATCTCGGCGGCGCGAGGTGCAATTTCTATTTCCGCAAACTCACGCACCGCATCGCGCAAGGCGTCAATATCTTCGCCGAGCTGAAAGTTGAGTCCTGGCAGGGTCATGGCGTCTCCTTGATGTTTGAAATAAATCAGTACGTCTGCGGCACGGGCATCAGCGTTTGCTGCATCACGGCGCAGTCGGTGACTTTGCCGTCAGCCGCCACGTGTTGGACATCAGCGGTGGTGATGATGAGGCGCCGGCCGCCCTTGAGCACTCGGCCAACAGCGCGCAACTCACCGCCCTGAAAAGCCGCCAAGAAATTGATCTTGTATTCGACGGTGGTGACTTCCATGCCTGCCGGGGCCACGGTGAGGCCGGCGTAACCAGCGGCAATGTCAGCCAGCGCACCCATCGCCCCGCCATGAAAACCGCCTTGCTGCTGGGTCACTTTGTCAGAGTACGGCAGCGCCACTTCGCACAGGCCGTGCTCGACTCGCAGCAGGCGTGCGCCCCAGTGCTGCATCAGGCCTTGCCTCACAAAGCTGGCTTCTATACGCTGGAACAATTCGGCAGGGGTAGGGGGTTTCTGTGTCTCAGCAACGGTCATATCCAAGGGCCTTTGAGTTGGTGTTGACGGGATCGTCAACGATGGCGATGTCGTTTTTCAGGCCGCTTGTTTGGCTGCTTTGGCCAACAAAGAGCGGGCTTCTTTTTCATGCCCCTTGACCTCTTCCAGATTGGCTTGCAGGTCGGCCATTTGTTCTTCCAGACGTTGCCTGTGCCCGGCCAGCACCTCCAGAAATTTCTTCAGCTGGGGCGCGGTGTCGCGTGGATTGTCATAAGAGTCAATGATGTCCTTGGCCTCACTCAAGCTCAGGCCCAGGCGCTTGGCACGCAGCGTCAGCTTCAGCCGGGTGCGGTCGCGGGCCGTGTAGATTCGGTTGCGTCCGCCCGGACCCTCGCGCTGCGGCTGCAACAAGCCCATGTCCTCGTAAAAACGCATGGCACGGGTGGTCAAGTCAAACTCTTTGGCAAGGTCGCCGATGGTGTAGGTCGTGGCCATGGTGAAGGAAAAGCCCCTTGTTGGGATGGTGTTGGTTGAGAACGCGTGACCCGCTCGATGCCATGGATCTCTACAATTCAGCATGTTGACGTTAACGTCAACGTCAAATGTAGCGCACCGTCAGGACCACGCATGAACCTTCTTGAACAACAATTGCATTACCCGCTTGGCGAGACCCTGCCGGACAGCGGCCAAGCCCTGGAGGTCGCGCCCGGCGTTCGTTGGATTCGCATGGGCCTGCCCTTCGCGCTAAACCACATCAACTTGTGGCTGCTGCGTGACGAGATTGACGGTCAGGCCGGCTGGACCATCGTTGACTGCTGCATCGCCCGGGACGAATCCAAAGCACAGTGGGAAGCCATTTTTGCAAGCCAGCTTGAAGGCCTGCCGGTGCTGCGCGTCGTCGTGACGCACATGCACCCAGACCACATTGGGCTGGCGCACTGGCTGTGCGAACGCTGGAATGTTCGGCTCTGGGTCAGCGCCACAGACTACAACACCGCTCGTTTAGCGTGCAACAGCACGAGCGGTTTTGGCGGCGACAGCGCAGCGCAATTTTTTGCCGCGCACGGTTTGACAGACCCCGATTCGATTGAAAAGATACGTGCCCGAACCGGTTACTACTCAAGCATGGTGCCCGACGTCCCGCGCAGCTTTGTCCGGCTCATGGACGGCATGTATTTGCACATTGGTGGGCGGCGTTGGCGTTGCATCAGCGGCTACGGCCATGCCCCGGAACACATCGCCCTGTACTGTGATGACGCAGCTTTGCCAGCACCGGTGTTGATCAGCGGGGACATGATGTTGCCGCGCATTTCAACCAACATCAGTGTTTATGACATCGAGCCTGAGTCGAACCCGCTGGCGCTGTTTTTAGCGTCGATTGACAAGTTCAAGGCCCTTGCACCCAACACCTTGACCCTGCCTTCGCATGGCAAACCGTTTGAAGGCCTGCACACGCGGATCCAGCAATTGCATGACCATCACCGTGACCGGCTTGAAGAAGTGATGGAGGCCTGCACGGCCAGTCCCTGCAACGCAGCGGACATCTTGCCTGTCATGTTCAAACGCACACTGGACCTGCACCAGACCACCTTTGCCATGGGTGAGGCGATTGCGCATTTGCATTTGCTGTGGTTTGAAGGTCGTCTGCAGCGCCGACTCAGCACTGACGGTATTTACCGTTTCAGCTGCTCAGAACAGCCTCGTTGACGCCCAGCCAATAGGCCTTCATGTGGTTAAGGTTCTCGGTAAAAGCCCTAAAGTCGACCGCTTTTTTGACGAAGCCATTGGCGCCGCTGCGGTAGCAAGCCACCATGTCGGAGTGTTCGCTGGAGGAGGTCATCACGACCACCGGCACGAACTCGGTGAGCGGGTTATCTCGCATGCGGCGCAGCACATCGACGCCTGAAATTTTGGGCAGCTTCAAATCGAGCATCACCAAGTTGGGTTGCTTTTGGGTGTTGCGGCCCGCAAATGCGCCTTTTCCCCATAGGTAATCAAGCGCATCAGCGCCGTCGCGTGCGATAACGATCTCTGCCGTGACGCCTTGCTCTTTCAAGGTCAATACGGTCAACTCCAGATGGTCTGGGTTGTCTTCAACGACGAGGATTTGTTTATCGTTCATGCAAGTTCCGATGGCGCAAGACAGATAAGGAAAAAGCTGATGAGGCTTTTATTTTTGAAATCTGGTTGTACCACGACATTGACTTCACCGTAGCGACAAGGTCACCACTTGGGAACCAGCTCATCCTTGAGCTGGCCACGCAGTTCTGCATAGTCGGGCACGATGGCGCGAACAGTGTCCCAAAAGCGCGGGCTGTGGTCCATCACCCGCAAATGGCTGAGCTCGTGCACTACGACGTAATCGATCACCGACAACTTGAAGTGAATCAGCCGCCAATTCAGACGAATTGACCCATCGGCACTGGCGCTGCCCCAGCGTGTACCAGCACTGCTCAAACTCAGGCGCTGCCAGCTGACGCCGAGCTGCGGTGCGAAATGATTCAGTCGCTCTTCGAACAACTGCTTGGCGTGTCGCATGAGCCAAGCTTGCGCAGCATCGCGAATCTGCGTGGCGGAGGCGTTGTGGGCCAAACCCAGCTGCAGCACCCGACGTTGAACAACACCATCTTGCGGGCTGTTAGCTTGGCTGGGCTGATGGGTCAGCTGTTCGGCCATGGCGGATCGCTGCTGACGTGGGTCTAGCAGCAACACCATCTCACCGCCCATGAAGGGCACCATCGCGCCGTCTTGCCATTCGATGCGTGCCGACTCCATGCGGCTGTGGCGCTCGCGCGTTTCTTGTAATTTCTTCAAAATCCAGCTGGACTTTTCCTGCACAGAGCGATCAATCTCAGCCAGCGGCACCCATTTAGGCGCACTCACACTCAAGCCTTCTGGCCCGACTGAAAAACCAATCGTGCGGCGCTTGCCGCGCTTCAAGGCAAAGCCCACCAACACCCCAGACAACAGTGCTTCACGGCTGGCGTCAGGGTGGCGGGAAATAGCAGGCGCCAGCGCTTGCGCCAAGGTTTGCGTCGGGAGCTGTTGCAGTCGTGGATGTTCCAGCAGTGTCCCAGACGCTGGCCGAGCGATGGTCGCCGGCTCAGGCTCTGGCGCAAACAAGTCAAGAGTTCGCTGGAAAATCTTTAGCATTTTTTCAGTTTCCCGGGCATGCGGCGCTAGAGCGGCAGTTCTCAGGCCTTGGGGCGTGTCGACGTGTTTTCGTGCGCATAGGCTTCAGGATCCAGACGGCGCATCTCGGCTTCAATCCAGTCCTGCACTTCACGCATGAGCTCGTCCGGCTTGCGGCCAACGCTGCTGATGGGCTTGCCAATCGAAATATCCACAATGCCCGGTGTCTTGATGAAGGCCTTGCGCGGCCAGCATTTGGCCGAGGTCACAGCCACCGGAATCACCGGCACACCGGTTTCGATGGCCAAGCGCGTGCCACCACTTTTGTAGACGCCTTGTTGGCCGCGTGCGATGCGTGTGCCTTCCGGGAACATGATGACCCAAACGCCTTGCTTCATCAGTCGACGACCCTGCTCAACCACTTTTGCAAAAGCTTCTGTGCGCTTACTGCGGTCAATGTGAATCATGTCCATGCGGGCCATGGCCCAGCCAAAAAATGGCACGCGCAACAGCTCTTTTTTGAACACATAGGCCAGCGGATGCGGCATCAGCGCGACCATCGAAAATGTCTCCCAGGTGCTCTGGTGTTTGACCAAGAGCACGCAGGCACCGGTCTCACTCTTGGGTAAATTTTCCATTCCAGTGACACGATTTTGAATGCCCAGCAACAAAGTGCCGCTGTTGACTGTCAAGCGCAGCCAGCCGGCGCACATTTTGTAGATTTGGGTGCTGTTCAAAAACGGGGCAGCCAGCATGACGGCGATGGCCCAGGGAATCACGGTGAGAATCATCCAGAGCAAGTGAAGGAGAGAGCGGATCAAGGGCATGGTGAGCTTTGAGAAATGACAGACAGAAACTGCCGCGCGCTTTGTGACGACGCTGCAGACATCGGGGGTAGAGATTCAGGGCGCTGGAGCGGGCACGGCTGCGAGCGTGCTGCGTTCGAGCAAAAAGTCAGCAAAGGCGCCCAAGTCGCGGTGCACCAGAGTCCCTGCGGGCAGGCCTTCAGGCTGGCCGCAGCCTAAATAGCGGGCCGACTTGCCGGTTAGCACCAGATGCGGCTCGCAACCCGCCGCAGCGGCGGCGAGGACGTCACGCAGCGAATCGCCGCAGCTGGCCACGCTCTTGAGCGAGACACCGAAACGCAAGCCGATTTGCTCGAACAGGCCGGGCAAAGGCTTGCGACAGACGCAGGCTTCTTCAGACGTGTGCGGGCAATAAAAAACAGCATCCACACGGCCGCCGACAGCGGCCAGCATTTTGTGCATCTTGGCGTGCATGGCATTCAGGGCCGCAACATCAAACAAGCCACGCCCTAAACCCGACTGGTTGGAAGCGATGACCACATGCCAGCCGCCATGGTTGAGCCGTGCAATCGCCTCCAGTGCGCCGGGCAAGGGCATCCACTCTTCGGGCGACTTGACGAAATCTTCGCTGTCGCTGTTGATGGTGCCGTCGCGGTCAAGGATGACGAGTTTCATGGAGGTCCCCATAGCGATGCTCGGTGGATCAGGTCGCCAAACGCGACAGGTCGGCGACGCGGTTCATGGCCACATGCAAGGACTTCAAAAGGCCCTGCCGGTTCAGCCGCAAGTCGAGTTCCTCGGCGTTGACCATCACGCCATCAAAGAAGGCGTCGACGGGTTCACGCAGAGCCGCCAGCGTTTGCAGCGAGTCGGTGTAGTCGCCGGCTTCAAACTGCGTTTGGGCTTGCGGCAACACCACGTTCATGGCGGCAAACAGCGCGACTTCAGCCGGCTCTTTCAGCAGCACTTGGCTGACGTGGGCGTCGACCTCTTGGGCTTTTTTCAGGATGTTGCCGATGCGCTTGTTGGCTGCCGCCAAGGCTGGGGCTTCGGGCAAGGCGGCGAACACCCTGACCGCCACCAAACGGCGTGCGACGTCACCCAACTGCTGTGGCCGCAGCGCCAGCACGGCGTCAACCTCTTGTGCGCTGTAGCCTTGCTCACGCAGGGAGCCGGCGAGCCGGTCATAAATAAAGTCCAACAAAGCCGCTGAAGCATCTTCAATTTTGTCGCCAAACACTTGGCCGGCGGTTTGCACCAACACGTCAAGGTCTAAGGGCAGTTCTTTATCGGCCAGCATGCGCACCACGCCCAAGGCATGACGGCGCAGGGCGAATGGGTCCTTGTCGCCCGTAGGCAAGTTGCCAATGCCGAACATGCCGGCCAGCGTTTCCAGCTTGTCAGCCAGCGCCACCGCCAGCCCGGCCGCATTGCGCGGCAAGACGTCGCCAGCAAAGCGTGGTTTGTAATGGTCTTCAATCGCATCGGCGATGTCGTTGCTGAGCCCGTCGTTGAGCGCGTAGTAGCGGCCCATCGTGCCCTGCAACTCAGGAAATTCGCCAACCATGTCGGTGACCAGATCAGTCTTCGCCAGCAAGGCGGCTTGATCAGCTTGCTCTGCCAAAGCATCGCCGCCGAGTTGTTGGCCGATGGCGCGGGCAATCGCCCGAACGCGCTTGACGCGCTCGCCTTGTGTTCCGAGCTTGTTGTGATAAACCACCTTGTCTAGACCGGCGACGCGGGAAGCCAGCGTCTTTTTACGGTCTTGGTCAAAGAAGAATTTGGCGTCGGCCAAGCGCGGGCGCACCACGCGCTCGTTGCCGCCAATGACGGCAGAAGCATCTGCCGGACTGATGTTGCTGACCACCAAAAACTGATGCGTCAGCTTGCCAGTAGCGTCGAGCAGCGGAAAGTATTTCTGATTCGCCTTCATGGTCAGGATCAGGCATTCCTGCGGCACGTCGAGAAATTCTTTTTCAAAGCTGCAGACCAGCACATTCGGCCGCTCGACCAAGGCCGTGACTTCGTCCAGCAAAGCGTCGTCATCAATCGGCACAACGCCGCCACCAATTTTTGCAGCGGCAGCGGCCAATTGACGCGCAATGTCAGCCTTGCGCTCGGCAAAACTGGCGATCACGGCACCGTCTTTTTTCAAGGTGGCAGCGTACTCATCTGCGTGCGCGATCACCACTGGCGAGATGGCGGCTTCGAAGCGATGGCCTTGCGTGCTGTTGCCAGACCTCAGGCCCAGCGCGTGCAGTGGAATCACTGCTGAGCCGTGCAGTGCCATCAGGCCATGCGCCGGACGCACAAAGCTGACGCTGCTCCAGCCGGGCAACTCGCAGTCGCTTTCCAACTGGTAGCTCATGACTTTAGGAATAGGCAGCTTGTCGATGGCTTCTAACAAGGCTTTTTGCAAGCCATCGGCCAGCGTCGCGCCGGTGACCACGCTGTCGTAAAACAGTGCTTCGGCTTTGCCGTCCATGATTTTTTTCAGATCGGCGACTACTGACGCATCTGCACCCAGCGCCAGCAGTTTTTTCAGCAGGGCGGGCGTGGCGTTGCCTGCGGCATCTAAGCCGACGCTGGTAGGCATGAGCTTTTGCGAGACCACTTTGTCAGCCGCTTGCGCCGCCACGTTGGTGATGTGCGCGGCCAGCCGGCGCGGTGAGGCGTAAGCGGTGAGCTGTGATTCGGCGGTTGCCAGTCCTTGCTGTTTGAGCTGCTCATGCAGCACGCCGGCAAATGCGTCGCCGAGTTTTTTCAGCACCTTGGGCGGCAGCTCTTCAACAAAAAGTTCAAGCAACAGGTTTTGGGTCTTCATCGTCATCACGCTCACGCCGCTTTCTTCGTCAAGGTCGGCAACGCTGCCTGCATCTGTGCGACCCATTCACGGGGAGCCATTGGGAAGCCGAGACGTTCGCGGCTTTCGTAATAGCTTTGCGCCACGGCGCGCGCGAGGTTGCGAATGCGGCCAATGTAGGCGGCCCGCTCCGTCACGGAAATAGCACCACGGGCGTCGAGCAGGTTGAAGCTGTGAGCCGCTTTCAAGACTTGTTCGTAAGCCGGCAGTGCCAGCTGCACGCTGATCAAATGCTTGGCTTGTTTTTCATGCGCGTTGAAGGCGGTGAACAAGAAGTCAGCATCGCTGTGCTCGAAGTTGTAGGTCGATTGCTCAACCTCGTTTTGCTTGTAAACGTCACCGTAACTGAGACCTTCAGTCCACACCAGGTCATAGACGTTATCAACGCCTTGCAGGTACATCGCCAGACGCTCTAACCCGTAAGTGATCTCACCGGTGATGGGCCGGCAATCAATGCCGCCGACCTGCTGGAAGTAAGTGAACTGCGTGACTTCCATGCCGTTCAGCCAGACTTCCCAGCCGAGACCCCAAGCACCCAGCGTTGGGTTTTCCCAGTCGTCTTCGACAAAGCGGATGTCGTTTTTTTTCAGGTCAAAGCCAAGCACTTCGAGCGAGCCGAGGTAGAGCTCCAAGATATTGGCTGGTGCGGGTTTCAGAACAACTTGGTATTGGTAGTAGTGCTGCAGGCGGTTGGGGTTTTCACCGTAACGGCCGTCTTTCGGGCGGCGGCTTGGCTGCACATAAGCAGCTTTCCAAGGCTCTGGGCCAAGTGCCCTTAAAAACGTCGCGGTGTGCGAGGTGCCGGCACCGACTTCCATGTCGTAAGGCTGCAGCAGGGCGCAGCCTTTGTCAGCCCAGTAGGACTGCAGCGTGAGAATGATTTGCTGGAAAGTGAGCATAAAACCGTTGTTCTTAGGCTAAGCGAGGCGCGCCATGCG